>QZKQ01000004.1 GCA_003599535.1 Candidatus Zixiibacteriota bacterium
CATACCCCACACCCCATCCCCCCATCTGTGTTTATCTGTGTAATCTGTGGCTAACGGTTCTTCAACCACAGCGCCGCCGCCTGGCCCAGGGCGATGCCACCGTCGTTGACCGGCGCGGCGGAAGGCACGATTACGTCCATCCCCTCCGCGTCCAATTCTCTCCATAAGTTTGCCAGCAGCACCCGGTTCTGGAAGACGCCGCCGGTCAGGATCACCCGGTTCAGACCGGTGCGGCCGCGCAACCGTCTCGTGACCCGCGCCAACTCCTGCACCAGCCCCGCGTGAAAGCGCGCCCCGATCTCCCCCGGCGACAAACCGGCCCGGCGATCCCTCAGCACCGAACGGATGATCGTCTCCCATCCCAACAGAGCAACCTCTTCCCCACTCTCCGTCGCCCATTCGTACGCGGGCACCCCTTCCAGCGTTTCCAGCAGATCGGGGCGTTCGCGCAGCGCCAGCGCTTCCAGCAGGATGGCGGCCTGGCCTTCGTAGGCGATCTCTTCGCGGACGCCGGCCAGGGCGGCCACGGCGTCGAACAGCCGCCCGGCGCCGGTCGAGAGCGGGCTGTTAATCCCTTTTTCCAGCATCTGCCGGACCAGGGCCACCGGGCGATCCGGGAAAAGCCCCGAGGCGACGCGTTCCCCTTCCACGGAATTTGCCGCCAACAGCGCGGAAACGCCCAGGCGCCACGGTTCGCGGAGGGCCTTTTCCCCGCCGGGCAGCGGCAGGGGGCGCAGGCGGGCCAATACGCGGAAATCGAGTCCGTCCACGTACAGGCATTCCCCGCCCCACAGGGTGCCGTCCGTCCCCAGTCCGACGCCGTCCAGAGTCCAGGCCAGGGCGGGGGAAAAATCGCCCGATTCGGCCAGGGCGGCCAGGGCGTGAGCGTGATGATGCTGCACCGCGGTCAGCGGCAGCCCCCGGTGGCGGGCGTACTGCGACGATAGGTAGTCCGGATGCAGGTCGCAGGCCAGTTCCCGCGGGTCGGCGTAGAACAGCCGCTGGAAGTGTTCGATCCCCTGCTCGAAGGCCTCCAGCACGGCCAGGTTTTCCAGGTCACCCAGGTGGTGGGACAGGATCAAGTAATCATCGCGGCCCAGGCAGAAGGTGCTTTTCAGTTCCGCCCCGCAGGCCAGGACGGGATGAGTGAAGGGCCGGGGCAGGCGAATGGGATCCGGCACATAGCCCCGCGACCGGCGCAGCATCATGGCCTGGCCGCGCACCACCCGGACCACGGAATCGTCGGCCCGCAGGTGGATGGGGCGGTCGTGCAGCAGGAACAGGTCGGCGATATCCCGCAGCCGGGGAACGATCTCCTCGTCGCGAAAAGCGATGGGCTCTTCGGACCGGTTGCCGGAGGTCATCACCAGGTCCAGGCCGCAGGCATCGAGCAGCAGGTGGTGCAGGGGGGTGTAGGGCAGCAACAGGCCCAGGGTGTCCAGGCCGGGGGATATGTCCGGGGCCACCGGCGCGCCGGGCCGGGCGTCCAGGATGACGATGGGCCGGGCCGGGGATTCCAGCAGTGCGGCCTCTTCCGGGCTGACGCGGGCCAGGGCGCGGGCGCGGTCCAGGTCGCGGACCATCAGGGCGAAGGGCTTCTCTTCGCGCACCTTGCGGGAGCGCAACCGGGCCACGGCTTCTGGGTTGGCGGCGTCGCAGGCCAGGTGCATGCCGCCCAGCCCCTTGACGGCCACGATGCGCCCCCGCCGCAGGGCTTCGGCGGCATCGCGCAGAGGATCGTCCGAAGCCAACGGAGCGCCGTTGGAGTCCAGCAGGTAGAGTTTGGGCCCGCAGACGGGGCAGGCGTTGGGCTGGGCATGGAAGCGGCGGTCGCGAGGGTCGTCGTACTCGCGCCGGCATTCCGGGCAGAGGGGGAAGCCGGCCATGGTGGTTCGGGGCCGGTCGTAGGGCACGTCGCGGATGATGGTCAGGCGCGGGCCGCAGTGGGTGCAGTTGGTGAAGGGGTAGCGGTAGCGCCGGTCGGCGGGATCGGCCAGCTCTGCCAGGCAGTCGGGGCAGGTGGCGCGGTCGGGGGAGATGCGGGTGAAGCGGGCGCCCTCCTCCGGGCTGGCCAGGATGCGGAAGCCCTCCTCCCCACCCGGCGCGGCCTCGCGGACCTCCAACGCGTCCAGGCGGGCGGCGGGAGGCAGTTCGGCCGGGATCCGCGCCAGAAAGCGATCCACGGCGGCGGCCGGCCCCTGCACTTCGACGACCACCCCCCGGCCGTCGTTATAGACGAAGCCGGAGAGCCCCTGGTCCACCGCCAGGCGGTAGAGGAAGGGGCGCATGCCCACGCCCTGCACCACGCCTTTCAGGCGGCAGCGCCGGCGGATATGGGAGGTCGGGTCGGTCATGAGGGATTCTTCGCGAGGAGGTCCGGAGGTTTAACGAGGAGGGGAGGGGGAAAGTTCGGAGGGGGGGGGAGAATTGGACGGTGACTTATTTGTAATGGAATGTAACTTAAATAGCTCTTTCTGATGTTAATAATTCATACTATCTTATGCTGTTTAGTATGTAGGGAACTAATCGATCCGAAAGCGCTATCCGCAGCTGCAAAAGGAATTATACTCCAATTTAAAATTCTGCGCCAATCAAATATATCACGTCTCGAACTTCCTGGACTATCAGGGGCTTCTGGCGTAGGTCCGACTCTAACTTCAAAGAAATATTGGAGCCCCAAATATCGTTCTTTCAGCATTACAATGTCACGGTTTAATTTTTGAAGAAATCCTTCTGATTCAGAATCAGGGAGAAAACTATCCGCATACGCACTGAATTGGCTACTAGTGCCACCAGTTAAAACATGAGTTAAAGCAAAAGTAGCGGGGCCACTCACTCCATTAAAAATAATAACATGATGTATGTCCAGAGGGTCTTCATCGAAAGGATTTCTCGCAACCACAAGATGAGCATGAACAAAGAAGGTGTGCTTATCATCTGTCTGACTGCGGAAATCTCCCTCTAACTTACCCCTCTTTACACCATGCCCTAAAAAACCTCGCTTTAATTGTGCTGGAATTTCTGACTTTTGCACAGGTATACGACGATAAAAAGCACGCGCAAGGTCCTGTGCTTCGAGAATTCCCAGCGATCTCTTTCTCTTGGATTGAATCTCACTTACCTCCTCAGCTTGAACTTCGACCTGCTTAAAAGCAACTACTGCTCCGGCACTTCTCTCAACATCATCATTATTTTTAAACCACATCTTTGGGTCAACATCATAAAGTTTACCGAGTAGAACTTCAGTCAATGGATTTACATCTGGAGAACCCACAATAATGCAATTCTTCCCTCGTAGCATTCTCTCCAACTCGGAAATATAAAAATCCTCTGTGACATTCGTTGCTGGTTCACCACGGGGATGTGTTACTTGTTCTATCTGATAAACAGGCGATTCAATCGTGGCACGATATTGATGGCTCGCGAAATAAGATGTCAACTCTGAGGCAGATCGTAAATCCCAATCTCCGATCATTTCACGTCCGATAGGCGCATTATGCAATGCGCCAGTAAAGATGGATACTTTTCCGCGTCGTCCTAGCATCTCATCCCAGAATTGTTTTCGAGACCATTCCGAAAAATCAGTAGTAATCATTTGGTGTAAAGTTTCTTCTAGTTCTTCGCTGAACCTCTTCGGCTCTTTCCGGATGAAGCTCATGTGCCACAGAGCTCGTAAATCGAAAGCCAAGTCATCGATGGTGTCGCTGCCTGTTTTTACAACGGTGACAGGTATAACATTTTTACCAAGCGCATGGCAATAGCCTAACCAAAAATATGCCATCGGGTCACTGATTTTACCTCCTGTTTGTATAATTGTACAAAATGATTGTTCGATTCTCTGCTGCACATCTTGGAAACCAGCATCTTTCTTTATCTGTTCTGTGCTTTTCAGACCAGCGATTAAATCTTTGTATTTCTGTTCGGTTGTGCTGCGTTGGGAATCATGCAATTTATTAACAATATTATCGACAGCAACTCCTACAGCGGCTTTAACATGTGTTTCGAAGCCTAGCGTAATATCTCGGCTACCTAGGAATTTTTCAATTTCTAAAATATCGGCTCTATCAATTTCTGTTTGATACTGTGGAAGGCTTGGCGAAGAGGCACTGTCCACTGACTTTGAATCAGACCAAGCGAGAAAACCATACGATTGTGTGATAAGAGTCATGATGGGGTTTAATCTATTCTGTTGTGAAATTCGAGGTTCCCTTGTCCAAATGAAGTTGGATAATATAAAATCCTCAGGTCTAATAGGCTCAAGATCACGATATGTGTAGCACCGACAACCGCCTCCCTGAAGACACTGGTCAGCACGTTGACCAAATATTGAACCTTCTTGGTATACAACCAAGATCTTGTGATCTATACCATATGCAAGACCAAGCTCATAAAATACATTAGCATTAGGCGATGAAATATCCACAAGGATGAAATCTGAAGACTGAATCCTTCTACAAATTTTCTCGCATACTACATAACCCGTTCGGCGGACTTTGTCTGCTTCGCCAAGACGTAGTTGGTGTTCTACAGTCGAATAATTAATTTTAAGAAATCTCTCTAAACTCAACCTATGTACTGTCTCAATGTTCGGTTGAAATGGTCTGACGTTGAATCCAACAATTTCATCTTGACGTTGTACTAATTCATGATCTATGTTCTCCGTATGTACACATCCCTTCCCCGTCATGAAACAAGGATTAATTCTACGATGCGGTTTACGAACATGCTGATGGAATTGTGCGGCTTCATGGGATAATGCTTGTGTTTCTGACATATTTATGTCCTCCTTAAACTATATTACAAGAAATATAATTCAATATAATGAAGAAGTCAAGTTAATATTTCATTTTTTTATCTTCCATCTTCGATCCACTTAAAGTCCATTTTCACTGTACTTTTTAGATAAATATGAAAGGGTGGAGCATTCCTTAAATGCTCCACCCTTCAAGCCACTGTAAATTCAATTATATTTGAATCCCTACCCCTTCTTCCCCGCCACGTGCAACCGGTTGACCGAGCGGTTCAGGGCGGCGCGGGCGCGGGTCTCGTCTAGGTCGGCGGCGTGGGCTTTAATGCGGTCTTCGGCGCGGTGGAGGGCCTCTTCGGCGCGCTGCACGTCAATGTCCTCGGCAAATTCGGCCGTCTGCGCCAGGATGACGCTGTGGTCGGGCAACACCTCGATGAAGCCGCCGGAGATGGCCATGGGGCGCACCCGGCCGTCCACTGTGATGTCCACCTCGCCGACCGCCAGCGAAGTCATGAAGGGGGTGTGCCCGGGCAGGACTCCGAAGGAGCCTTGGGTGCCCGGCGCGCGCAGGTGCTCCACCTCGGCGGTGAAGGCCGCGCCCTGCGGAGTGACGATGTCGAGACGGAAGGTTTTAGCCATGGGTGTAGATGCGAGATTCGAAATACGAGATGCGAGTCGGCGTCAGGCCACACCAATGCAAACCCGGCATCGGCAAGACCTGACGCAACCATCACACGATATTTGCCAACAGTCAGCGGCCAGTAGCCAGCAGCCGATTTACGCCGCGTACTTCTTGGCCTGCTCGATGACGTCTTCGATGCCGCCGGCCATGTAGAAGGCCTGCTCGGGGATGTCGTCGTATTCGCCTTCGACGATGCCCTTGAAGCCGCGCACGGTATCCTTGATGGAGACGTACTTCCCCGACCGTCCGGTGAAGGCCTCGGCCACGTGGAAGGGCTGGCTCAGGAACTTCTGGATCTTGCGGGCGCGCCCCACGGTCTGTTTGTCCTCGTCGGACAGCTCGTCCATGCCCAGAATGGCGATGATGTCCTGCAAGTCCTTGTAGCGCTGCAGAACCCCCTGGACGCGCTTGGCCACGTCGTAGTGCTCTTCGCCGACCACCGCCGGGTCCATGATGCGGGAGGTGGAGTCCAGCGGGTCCACGGCCGGGTAGATGCCCAGCTCGACGATGGCGCGGGACAGCACCGTGGTGGCGTCCAGGTGGGCGAAGGTGGTGGCCGGGGCCGGGTCGGTCAAGTCGTCGGCGGGGACGTAGATGGCCTGCACCGAAGTGACCGATCCGTGCTTGGTGGAAGTGATGCGTTCCTGCAGGGCGCCCATTTCCGTGGCCAGGGTGGGCTGGTAACCCACGGCCGAGGGCATACGACCCAGCAGCGCCGACACTTCCGACCCCGCCTGGGTGAAGCGGAAGATGTTGTCAATGAAGAGTAGCACGTCGCGGCCTTCGTCGCGGAAGTACTCGGCCAGAGTCAGCCCGGTCAGGCCCACGCGCAGGCGGCCTCCGGGTGGTTCGTTCATCTGCCCGAAGGCCATGGCCACCTTGGAGGACTTGATGGCTTCGTGATCCACGGTTTTCAGGTCGAAGCGCTTCATGTCGAAGTGGTCGCCGTAGTTCATGACCTTGGACTCGATCATTTCCCGCAGCAGGTCGTTGCCTTCGCGAGTGCGCTCGCCCACCCCGGCGAACACCGAAATGCCGCCGTGGGCCTTGGCGATGTTATTGATCAATTCCATCACGATGACGGTCTTGCCCACGCCGGCGCCGCCGAACAGACCAATCTTGCCGCCCTTGGCGAAAGGCTGGATCAGGTCAATGACCTTGATACCGGTTTCCAGCACCAGGGCCTTGGTCTCCAGGTCTTCCAGGTCCGGAGCGGGGCGGTGGATGGGGTAGTGGGTATCGGTCTCGATGGGGCCAAGGCCGTCAATGGGGTCGCCCGTCACGTTGATCAGCCGGCCCAGGGTGGCGGGGCCGACGGGAATGGTGATGGGAGCGCCGGTGTCGAGGATTTCCTGGCCGCGGGTCAGGCCGTCGGTGCTGTCCATGGCGATGGTGCGCACCTGGCGGTCGCCCAGGTGAGTCTGGACCTCCAGGATCAGATCGCCGCCGCTGTCGCGGGGGATCTTCAGGGCCTGGTAGATGGGCGGCAGTTCCCCTTCGGGGAAGTGCACGTCCACCACCACGCCGATGATCTGTCGGATGTAGCCTTTGTTCATGGGGATTGCCCGGATCTCTATTGAAGGTGTATTGTTTTCAAAACTTAGGCTTTAAACCAGCCTGTTTGCATAATTCATTTGCCGTGATGCGATCAAGCAGGCGGTGCCGTTTAACTGGTATCGTCTTTACATTATTCGTGTAAATGGAATGTTTAGCACCCTCACGAATCAGATAATATCCATTATCTTGAAGATACCTGACGAGATCAGATCGCCTGACTGACACATCAAATCTCCACAGGAATCTGCTGTAAAAGCGCATTTCCGCCGGGAATCTCTTTGCCTTGCTCCCGGTATACCGCCACCATCTCTCGCAGGGCGTCTTCCAGCATGTCCCGGCATTCTTCGACGGTGCGGCCTTCGGTGACCACTTCCGGCCATTCAATCAGTTGGCCCATGTAGCCGGAATCGGTTTTAATATATCGGGCGGTGTAGGTGTGAATCATCTGTGTGCATCTGTGGTTTCAAGAGCCTCCGGCAGGGGCGGCGCCGGCAGGCCGCACATGGCCTTCAGGGTCAGGGCGTTGCGGACCGCGTGGCCCCAAGCGTCGTTGTTGAAATAGACGTAGACATCCTTGCCGATCCGGTCCCAAGCTTCCAGATGCCCGGCCCAATGGGCCAACTGCTCGTCGCCGTACGACCCGGAATAGAGCCCGCTATGGCCGTGCAGCCGCACGTAGATGAAGGGGCCGAAGAGCATTTCCGGGGCCATGTCCAGCCCGGGGTAATCGCTGTAAGAAAGGGCGATATTGCGGCCGCGGAGCAGCGCGTAGAAATCTTCGTTCAGCCACTCTTTGCGGCGAATTTCAAAGACCCACCGGAGGTCTGCGGGCAACAGGGTGATAAAGTCCGCCACCTTCTGCAGATTCCAGCGCAGTCCGGGAGGGAACTGCACCAGCAGCGGTCCCAAGGTATCCCCCATTGCACGGGCGCGGGAGACGAAGGTGGCGAGATCCTCTTCCACGCCGGACAGCCGCTTGCGGTGCGTGATCCAGCGCCACAGCTTGACGGCGTAGGTGAACCCTTCCGGCGCCTTCCGCTGCCAACCCGCGAAGGTGGCTTCGGGGAAGAGCCGGTAAAACGTGGCGTTGATTTCGACGGTGTCGAAATAGCGCGCGAAATAGTCAAACCAGTGGCCGGCGGGAAGGTTGTCGGGGTACAGGACTCCCTTCCAATGCTTGTAACTCCAGCCGGAGGTGCCGACGTGAAGCATGAAAAACTCTAAGCAATAAGCTGTAAGCTGTAAGCTAAAACTACTTCAGCCCTTCGGCTCCGGAGACGACCTCCAGCAACTCTTTGGTGATGGACGCCTGGCGGGCCTTGTTGTAGGACAGGGTCAGGCTGGCGATCAGCTCTTTGGCGTTCTTGGTGGCGTTCTCCATGGCGGTCATGCGGGCGCCGTGCTCGGCGGCGTTGGATTCCAGGAATACCCGCCACATCTGCACGTTGACGTACAGCGGCAGCACCCCGGAAAGCACCGTCAACGGGTCCGGCTCGAAGAGGAAATCCACGCCGCGGCCGTGCCCCTCTTCGGGGATGATGGGGAGAAGCTGCTCGACGATGACGAACTGCTGCAGGGCCGACTTGAATTCGTTGTAGATCAGGTAGATGCGGTCCAATTCCCGGCGGGTGTAGAGGTCAATCAGCGATTCCCCCACTGAGGCCGCCACGCCGAAATGCAGGTTGTTAAACAGTTGCGTGTGCGCCTGGATAACGTTGTATCCGCGCTTGCGGAAGAAATCCATGCCCTTGCGCCCCACCGCGACCAGGTGGACTTCCTGGCCGGAGGCCTGGAATGCGGCGATCTCCTTCACCGCCCGCTTCAGGATGTTGGTGTTGAAGCTGCCGGCCAGGCCGCGGTCGGAGGTCACCACCACCACGCCGACGTGGCGCGGTTCGCGAATTTCGAGCAACGGGTGGAGGGAACGGTCGGCGTGCTCGGACAGCTCGCGGATGGCGTCGCGCAGGCGGCGGGAATAGGGCCGGGCGCGGACGATGTTTTCCTGGGCGCGACGCAGCCGGGCGGCGGCCACCATGCGCATGGCCCGGGTGATCTGCTGGGTGGATTTCACCGAGGCGATACGCCGCCGGATTTGACGTAGGGAAGGCATGCGGGATTAACCGATTTTTTAGCCACAGATCAACACAGATCTTCACGGATATGCTTCCGGGGCGGCCACGCAGGGCCGCCCCTACACGCTTCGACTTACGCCGCTTTGTCCACGGTGAAGCCCTGCAGGAATTCCTGGCAGGAGGTCTTCAGACGCTCCTTCAGGTCGTCCGACAGGATCTTCGCCTGGGCGATTTCCTGCAACTGGTCCGGGTGCACCGAACGCATGTAGCGGATGAAATCGGCCTGGAAGCGCTTTACCTGGTCCACGGGAACGGCGTCCATGAAGCCGTTGATGGCGGCGAAGATGATGGCCACCTGGTCTTCCATGGGGATGGGGGAATACTGTCCCTGCTTCAGGATTTCCACCAGGCGCTCGCCGCGGGTCAACTGGGCCCGGGTGGCCTTGTCCAGGTCGGATCCGAACTGGGCGAAGGCGGCCATTTCCCGGTACTGGGCCAGGTCAATGCGCAGCGACCCGGCGACCTGGCGCATGGCCTTGGTCTGGGCGTTGCCGCCCACGCGGGATACGGAGATGCCCACGTTGATGGCCGGCCGCACGCCGGAGTAGAACAGGTCCGGTTCCAGGTAGATCTGGCCGTCGGTGATGGAAATCACGTTGGTGGGGATGTACGCCGACACGTCCCCGGCCTGGGTTTCGATGATGGGCAGAGCGGTCAGGCTGCCGCCCGGCGCGGAGGCTCCGGCCATGGCCGCGATCTCCGGGTCGTCGGACATCTTGGCGGCGCGTTCCAGCAGGCGCGAATGCAGGTTGAAAACGTCGCCGGGATAGGCTTCGCGTCCCGGGGGCCGGCGCAGCAGCAGGGAGAGCTGCCGGTAGGCCCAGGCGTGCTTGGTCAGGTCGTCGTAGACGCACAGGGCGTGGCGCCCGCTGTCGCGGAAGTACTCGCCCATGGCGGCTCCGGCGAAGGGCGCCAGGTACTGGATGGGGGCGGACTCTTCGGCCGTGGAGGAGACCACGATGGTGTGATCCAGGGCGCCGTTGTCTTCCAGAACCTTCACCACCTTGGCGATGGTCGAGCCTTTCTGCCCGATGGCGACGTAGATGCAGACGACGTCCTTGCCCTTCTGGTTGATGATGGCGTCAATGGCGATGGCGGTTTTGCCGGTCTGGCGGTCGCCGATGATCAGCTCGCGCTGGCCGCGGCCGATGGGGATCATGGCGTCAATGGCTATCAGACCGGTTTCCAGCGGCTCCTTCACCGGCTGCCGGAAGATCACCCCGGGGGCCTTCTTTTCGGCGGGGCGGGATTGCTGTGAGACGATGGGCCCTTTGCCGTCCAGGGGACGGCCCAGGGGATCCACCACCCGGCCCAGGAGAGCTTCGCCGACCGGCACTTCCACGATGCGGCGGGTGCGGTGGACGACGTCGCCTTCCTTAATCTTGGTGTAATCGCCGAAGATGGCGATACCGACGTTGTCCTCTTCCAGGTTCAGGGCCATGCCGAAGACGTCGCCGGGAAACTGGACCAGTTCCGAGGCCATGACCCCTTCCAGGCCGTACACCCGGGCGATGCCGTCGCCGATCTGAATGACCTCACCGATCTCCCCCACCTCGGTCTTAGCCTCAAATCCGGCGATCTGGCGCTTGATGATCGAGGTGATTTCTTCGGGTTTCAGGTGCATTGTCGTATTCCTTGTTACCGCGCGGGACGGCCCGCGCGAGGTTGCTGTCGCAGTGTGTGAGGTGAAATGATCCGCCGTGGAATCCCGGCCCGGCGCCTACGCCTTCAGCAGCGCTTCGCGCAGGTTGGCCAGCCGGGTGAACACGGTGGCGTCCAGGAGCTGATGGCCGATCTGCACCCGCAGACCGCCGATGACCGTGGGATCCAGCTTGCTCTTCAGGATGATGTGCTTGCCGGTGCGTTGCGCCAGCTTTTCCTGGAGGGCCTGCTTTTGCGCCTCGGTCAGCTCCACCGCCGACGTGACGATGACTTCCTGCTGGGCGCGGTGCTCGTCCCAGAACTGCTTGAAAGTCATCCAGGCGTCCGGCAGGATTTCCTGGCGGCCCTTGCGCAAGACCAGGTCCAAAAAATTGTTGAAGTACTTGGACAGAGGCTTGTTGTAGGCCTTCTTCAGCAGATCCATCTTGGCCGGGCGGGACACGTTGGGGCTGTCCAGGTATTCGGACAGGAGGGGCACTTCCCGGAACATATCGGCCAGCGCCTTGACTTCGTCCCCGGCGGTCTCCACCTGGCGACTCTCCACGGCCAGTTCGAAAAGCGGCCGGACGTACACGCGGATTAAGACTTCGTTTTTCATGATTTCCCGAGGTCGCCGGTTCAGTTCAGCTTTTCGATTTCGCGGTTGATCAGGTCGCTGTGGTCTTCCGCCTGGAGGCTGCGGTCAATGACCTTGGCGGCGGCATCCAGGGCGATGTCCACCACCTGCTGGCGCAGTTCCTGGACCACCTTCTGCCGTTCCCGGTCAATGTCGGCGCGGGCCTTCTCGATCATGGCGTGGGCCTCGTCTTCGATTTCCTGCTTGCGCTGCTGGTGCAGGATTTCGGCCCGGGCGGAAGCGTCGCCGATCAACTTCTGGGCTTCCTTGCGGGCCTGATCCAACTGGGCGCGGTATTCCTGCAGCAGGCGGTCGGCTTCCTGGCGCGAATTCTGGGCTGCCAGGATGTTGTTGCGGATGCCCTCTTCGCGGGCATTCAGTGCATCCAGGATGGGCTTCCAGGCCCACCGGCGCAGGACGAACAGGAGAACGACGAAGACGGCCACGGTCCAGATGATGGACCCGGCTTGCGGGATGATAATGTCTTGCATGAGTTATCCTACTTCAGCGCGATCAGCATGCAGATCACGGCGTTGAAGAACGCGACGCCTTCGATCAGAGCGGCAGAAATCAGCATAGCGGTCTGAATCTTGCCGGCGGCTTCCGGCTGGCGGGCGATCCCGTCCATGGCCTGGCCGGCGATGCGGCCGATTCCGAGGGCTGCTCCAATGGTGACGGCTCCGGCGCCCAATCCGGCGCCCATGAAGGCTAAGGCGAGGGTTTCCATGGGGTCCTTGTCTCCGAATTGCTTGTAGTGGTTTATGATTTCAGGTTTAGATTGCCGCGTCTGCAGAAATACTGATCCAATTCGTATGCCATCCACCGCTGGGATGGCTGTAGCTTACCACCTGCGGTATCCATCCTTCCGATGGGTGATCCGAAAGATGGTTATTCCGTCGGGATTAATTGTGTATAGAATCCAGTGATTTCCTATTCTAATGCGCCATTCGTTTTCATGTCCCTGTACTCGGGATGAAATATCATGCTCCATTCCCTCCTATCCATCTCATCACAATATCCGAATACCCGTGCGCATGACTTCCGCCGCCTCGGGATTGTCTTCCACATGACCGAATAATCGTGCTCGGCTGTCTCAACCCAATACTTGACCAGTTCATCGCGCGTAATCATCTTAATGCTCCGGATGCAACGCTCCCCCGATGAACAGCGACGACAGCATGCAGAAGATGTAGGCCTGCAGGAAGGCCACGAACAGCTCCAGCATGGAAATCGCCACCGCCCCCAGGATGGCCACCGGAGCGATGAACAGGCTGGAGATCAGCGCCAGGAACACGGAAATGACAGCATGCCCGGCCAGCATGTTGGCGAAGAGTCGGATGGCCAGGGCGAAGTGCTTCACCAGTACGCCGATGATTTCGATGGGGAACAGGATGGGAGCCACAAACAGCGGCACGCCGTGCGGCACGAACGAGGCGAGGTAGCCGAACGGCCCGTGGCGCACCATGCCGGAACCGATCATCACCAACAGTGATATCCCCGCCAGGCCAACGGTCACCGAGATGTTCCCCGTGGGGGTGCTGCCGTAGGGGATCATCCCCAGCAGATTGGAGAACAGGATGAAGAAGAAGGCGGTCAGGAAATAGGGCAGGTACTTGCGCCCGTCCTGTTCGCCCAGCGAAGGATATACCACCTCATTGCGGATGAAGAGGATCAGCAGTTCCAGGAAATTGGCCCAGCCGTGCGGCACGCCGTCCTTGCCGCGGCGGTACAGCGGCACCAGCAGAACGATCAACAGGATCAGCACCGTGATCAGCATGATCGTGTGCTTGGTCACGGGCAGTTGGTAGCTCCCCACGGTCAGGGTCGGCAGGTGGATATCCAGGCCCATAAACTCGTAGTGCTGGGAATCCATCAAGTGATGTTCGAGCACCCCCAGCACTCCCCCTTCGTCTTCTCCATGCGCTTCGCCGTGTACCGCTCCAGGCTCAGCCTCATGGGCTTCGGCATGGGCTTCCCCGTGGACCGCCTCGCCATGCGGGGTGGCCACGGTCTCCTGGTGCCCGTCCGCGGGCTCCGATTCGTGCTGGGCGGCGTGAACCGGCGCGCCGCCGTGAGGGTCTTCAGCGAAAAGCGATCCCGGGGCCAGCAGAACCAGGCCCACTATCAGCAGAGGTAAGGTGACGAACGGCAGAGGTCGTTTCACGCGCATTTGCGCACCCTTTGGAGACAGAGGAGAATTTCCACAATCAACGACACGAAGTATCCCGCGAAGAAGCCGAACACCAGGGGGTAGGGGGTCATATCCAGGATCCGCAGACCCACCCACAACCCAATACCGGCGAGCACCAGTTTGATCAGCACTGTGGCCACGAAGCGCTGCAACAGAGCACTGGCGCCGCGGGAGCAGGCCGGCCAGAGAATGAGCAGGCCGATGGGCCCCAGGGCCAGCCCCCCGAGCAACCCCCACAGCCAAACGGGCAAACCGTACATTTTGCTATCTTGAAATCGAACGTTACAGGGCCGCAGAACTGATCGAGGCGTCGCAGATATGAGCGGCGGAGTCCGTTCAGGATGGGGTTGGAGGCTTCTTCTCGTTGTCCCGCTGCTGCATGCGCTTGATCTGGATCATGAGACTGTAGAAGCTCATGCCGAGCGCCCAGAACAGGCCGATCAGCAGAAACAACGGGGTGGTGCCCAGCTTTTCATCCAACCAGCGCCCCCCCAGCACGAAAAGCAGCACGGAGGCGGCGAAGGTCAGGGCCCAGCGCAGGGCCAGGTCGAATGCCGGGGGCAGCATGCCGCGCCCCTGGCGGGGAGGCTTGAAGGGGCCGTCTCCTGGAGGGCGGTCATCCGGAGGCACTGGGATTATCCCTTCAGCTGGCGGATCCGGCGGCGCGGGCTTCGCCGGGGGAATCCAGGCGGATCTGGCGGCTGGCACTTCCGGCAGCCGAACCCGAAGCGGTCATGGTCGAATGGCCGTTGAAGGTCGCGCCCTCGGTGATCACCAGGCGGGCTGCTTCCAGGTCGCCGGTGAAGCGGCTGCCGGCCTCCAGGGTGATGCGACCGCTGGCCTTGATGGTGCCGTCCACCTGCCCGCCGACCACGACGTTTTCCGCCGTAATGAGGCCTTCCACCTTGCCCGTGCTGCCCACCGTGATGGTGTCGGTGCTGGACAGCTCGCCCTTGACCTGTCCTTCCACCCGCATGTCATGCTTGACCGTGAGCTTGCCTTCCAGCGTGGCGTCGTGGCCGATGATGGTGGCCAGTTCGGATCCGTTTCGCATGGGTGTGCCTGCCGTTTTGGAGGTGGTCGCTGACTTGAACATTTTCACCTCTCAATAATTACATGGGCATGAGCAGGTTGGTAGGATCCAGAGGTTGATTCCCATGCCAGATCTCGAAATGCAGGTGCGGCGCGCTCGATTGACCGGTGTTGCCCAGTAGCGCGATGGGGGCGCCTCGCTCGATCCGTTCCCGAATGCGCACCAGGTTGACCTGGTTGTGGCCGTACATGCTGAAGTAGCCGGAAGCGTGAGCCAGAATCACCACGTTTCCGTACAGCGTGGACCACCCCGTCCACACCACCACTCCGCCGGCCGTGGCCTTGACCACCGTGCCTTCCGCGGCGGCCAAGTCGAGGCCGAAGTGCGACCGCTGCGGCAGCACCGGGTCAATTTCCAGGTTCCGGCTGATGTAACCCCGCACCGGCCACAAAGAGGGCACGTCCAACTCCTTCAGGATGCCCGGTTCGTTGAAGGGGGTTACGGCGTAATGGGAAGGGACCGCCGGGGCGGATTCGGCGGATAGCTCGCCCAGGCGGGATTCCGGCGCGCCCTCAGCCGCGGCGAAAACCTCGGCGGCGGCCGGCCGGGTGGCGCTGTCGGTGGGCAGGTCGGCGCCCAGAACTTTGCGGATTCTCGCCTCCAGTACCTGAAGCTGTTCCACCCGCTCCTGCAACGCCAGTACCCGGTCCCGTTCGGCCAGCAGACCCTCGTTCTCCTGCACCAGGCGGTCAAACGTGGAGGCTTTGTGCTGTAAGGTGGCCCAGGAAAGGGTCATCAGCACCAGGAATACCGCACCCACGATGACCGCGACGATACCAGCCTGCAAAACCATCAGAGGCAGCTTCAAGCTGTATGATCTGCCTCCCTTCTCCGGCACCAGGAGGATGGACACACGCTCCGAACGCAGCCGTTGTTTTAGCCACTCCATGCGCATTCCGTAATTTTCCTTAATTTAATGCCGGAGAAGTCGCAAGTCAAATAATTTCTGTCTTTCCTTTTACAACTCTTCAACCGGCGAAAAGGCTCTTTGCAACAGCTCTGCAACCATTTCACCGTTGATTTTTATACGTATCTCACTGTTATTCCGTTTATTGCGTCATCCAGTCTGGGAATTGCAGGACGCGACTATTGCAGGCGTTGCAACAGTGGCGGCCTGCAACAACTCCCCAACCGCCTCCGGATTCTGCCGCGCCGCTCTACTCCAGACTGCGGCGGTTGCGCTGCAATTTTTCCAGGGTGGCCTGGATGTCCGCCAGCTTCTGGCGCTCCTTCTCCACCACCTCGGCCGGAGCGTTGGCCACGAAGGCCCCGTTGGCGAGTTTTCCCTGGATCCCTTTCAGCAGCCCCTCCTGCCGGGCGATCTCCTTGTCCAGCCGAGCCCGCTCCACGTCCAGGTCAATCAGCCCCTCCAGGGGGATGAAGATTTCCAGGTCGCCCACCACCGCACTGGCGGCGTGAGACTGTTTTGCCTCTGTGACAAGCAACTGATCAATGCCGGCCAGCCTCTGCAGCATCCCTCCCTGGCCCTGTACGATACCGGCTTTTTCTGGATTGCCCCACAAGACCAGGGTAGCCTTCTTGCTGGGCGGCACCCCCATCTCCGCGCGGATGTTGCGCACCGCGGTGATGACGTCCTGCAGCAGGTTCATGTGCAGTTCGGCCTGAATGTCCAGCTGGTCCCGGTCAGGGATGGGGTACTGCTGCACCATGACGCTCTTCGGCTCCAGGGTGTCCAGATGCAGCCCGGGCAGGGCCGCGACCTGCTGCCACAGTTCTTCGGTGACAAAGGGCATGAAGGGGTGCAACGCCCGCAGCGCCTTCTCGAACACGCGGAAGGCCAGCGCCAGTACGCCTTCACGCTGGGCGGCGTCGGGATTGTCGTACAGCCGCGGCTTGATCAGCTCCAGGTACCAATCGCAGAAGTCGTGCCAGGTGAAATCGTAGATGGCCAGCAGCGCCTCGTTCAGGCGGTAGCGGCCCACCCGGTCCTCCACCGTGGCCAGCATATTCTGCAGCCGCGAGAGGATCCAGCGGTCGGCCAGCTCGAGGCTTTCCGGCTGCTGCCGGGTGAAGCGTTCCGGCCGTTCCTGCATCAGCAGGAAGCGCGCCGCGTTCCAGATCTTGTTGGCGAAGTTGCGGCCCATTTCGAAACGCGAGGGGGCCAGTTTGATATCCTGCCCCTCGGTGGTCAGCACTACCAGGCTGTAGCGCACCGCGTCGGCGCCGTACTTCTCGATCATCTCCAGCGGGTCAATGCCGTTGCCCAGCGACTTCGACATCCACCGCCCCTGCTCGTCCTTGACCATGCCGGTGATGTACACCGTGTCGAAGGGGTCCTTCCCGGTGAACTTCAGCCCCGCCATGATCATCCGGGCGATCCAGAAGAAGATGATGTCGTAGCCCGACACCAGCACCTGGGTGGGGTAGAAGTAGCGGTAGGCGTCGTTCTCTTCCGGCCAGCCCAGGGTGCTGAAGGGCCACAGCCAGGAAGAGAACCAGGTGTCCAGCACGTCGGGGTCCTGCTCGAGGTGGGTGGACCCGCAGATGGGGCACTTTTCCGGGGTGAAGACCGCGGCGAACTCGTGGCCGCAGTCGGCGCAGGTGTAAACGGGGAGGCGGTGGCCCCACCAGAGCTGCCGGCTGATGCACCAGTCGCGGATCTCGTCCAGCCAGGAGAGGTAGACCTTCTCCCAGCGGGGCGGCACGAACTTGATGCGCCCTTCCTTGACCGCCGCCACGGCCGGTTCGGCCAGCGGCTTCATGCGCACGAACCACTGCTGCGACAGGTACGGTTCGATGACCGTCTTGCAGCGGTCGCAATGGCCCACGGCGTGAGTGTGGTCTTCGATCTTCTCCAGGAGTTCCAGTTGCGTCAACTGCTCCACCAGCGCCTCGCGGGCTTCGAAGCGGTCCATGCCGGAATAGTCGGGGCCGGCCGCCTCGGTCATGATCCCCCGGGAATCAATCACGGTGATGGACGGCAGGTTATGCCGCCGGCCGATCTCGAAGTCGTTGGGGTCGTGGGCGGGAGTCACCTTGACCAGCCCGGTGCCGAACTTGGGGTCCACGAACTCGTCGGCGACGATGGGGATCTCGCGGCCCAGCACCGGCAGGACGGCCATTTTGCCCACCAGGTGGCGGTAGCGCTCGTCCTCGGGGTTGACGGCCACGGCGGTGTCGCCCAGCATGGTTTCGGGGCGGGTGGTGGCCACGGTCAGGAAGCCGCCCTCCTTTAGAAGATAGCGGACATACCACAGGTGGCCCCGGGTTTCGCGGTGGTCCACTTCCTCGTCGGAAATGGCCGTGCCGCAGCGCGGGCACCAGTTGACGATGTAGTGCCCCCGGTACACCAGCCCCTCGTCGTACAGGCGCACGAAGGCTTCGGCCACGGCGCGGGACATCCCCTCGTCCATGGTGAAGCGCTCGCGGGACCAGTCGGCGGAATCGCCCAGGCGGCGCTTCTGCCGGCTGATGATGCCGCCGTGCTTCTCCTTCCACTGCCAGACTTCGACCAGGAAGGCTTCGCGGCCCATGGCTTCGCGGCTGACGCCCCGCTCCTTCAGGGATCGTTCCACCACGTTCTGCGTGGCGATGCCGGCGTGGTCGGTGCCGGGCATCCACAACGCTTCGTAGCCCTTCATGCGGTGGTAGCGGATCAGGGCGTCCTGGATGGAGTCCTGCAGGGCGTGGCCCATGTGCAGGATGCCGGTGACGTTGGGCGGCGGCATCATGATGCAGTAGGGGCGGCGGCCGGGGCGGACTTCGGTGCGGAAGAGGCCGGCCTCTTCCCAGAATCTATACCACCGGTCTTCGACTTGCGTCGGGTCGTAGGTTTTGGCTAATTCGGGCATGGGATTCAATGGCGATGGAGTCAACAGGGTTAAACTGCTTAATATAGGAAAATTATCCCGGAAAGGCAAGAGGAAATGTGGGGGAAGGGGTATGGGGTATGGGGTATGGGGTATGGAAAAGAAACAACCCCGAAGGGGTTGAACATGGGTAGCCCCGGGCGCCAGCCCGGGGTTGACGAAGCCTCACCCGGCCTTCCGACCCTGAAGGGGTCGAACGACGGTTGCGATCTCACCGCAAGAGGGGGGGCATAAGGCAGGTTGAGGTGGATGAAGGTTATCGCCCCTCGTTTTTTGCTAAGAATCGAAGTGGGAGATCGAGTACAGCGAGCAGAGGGCACAAGAAAACGAGGTACTACAAGAGATTGTTTTAGTACGAAGATATGACAGATATCATCAGAATAAAATTCTGCCAGTTTGTGAAAAAATATAAAAACAATTGTTTTTCACGATTTCAGCTATTATATTATGTAAGAAGTTTCAAGGAGGAAATATCAAATGGTTCCCAAAAAAAGAATAATCAATGCACTCATGGAAATTTACAATCCGGCAGAAATTAGAAGAGCTCTCAATATAGGACCAGATACTGACCTCAAAAAACGGCTTGATGGCTTCACAAAACCCAAATTAGAGGAATACCTTCAAAGAGATCAGAAAGGGAAGACGCTATATGATAACTTGATGTTGGAATATCCAATTACTGCGCCTGCCACTTTATACTTGCTTCTAAACCCGGGACAATTTGATCACTCCGAGATAATCGCGAAATCATCTAATATTGCAGCACTTGGCCGGGCAGGAGGTATGGATTTTGCTACTTATCGCGCCGTGAGGATCGTGTATCTGGCGGCAAAGGCTAATGTATTACAAGTGTTGCCGGATGTACTTGAAATTCCTATATATTATGAGAGAAATCTTACATACACCACTGGGGATCACCGTTTGCCAGAATACGGGGAGGAGACAAATACATACGAATTGAAACGAGCTTATTTTTGGGTTGTTAAAGATAAAGAACACTCGTTATTATACTGCAGGGATTTTCAAGCACTAATGCCGATTATGTCCTTCTTAAATCTTAAATTTTCCTTCAAATGTTACTTGCCTAACATCTCTGAAGAAATGCTCACAAACCTGGCGGCTGATTCATCTCCACGTTCAATGACGTTTACACTAGATTATTCTAGTGCTCAGTCAGATGAAGCACAAACAGTCACTTTGCACGACCGCGATTTAGCCAATAAACAGACATTTATATCTCTCCAAGCAGATGAAACGCACCACAAGACCGCTGGTTATTTTTCGAAACACCCTGATATACATGCCGCTGGAATTGGCATTTCGCGTCGCTACGGCCGGATCTGGACGCCTGCCGTTTTAAATAAACGTGATTTACTGCATTTAGCAATTGGGTTAATTAGTAAAACTGAAATCGAATTAGATAACAGTTTAAAGAGTGATAGAAGTGATTACTTACAATACTATAATAATTATAAGATTACCTTGAATAATAAATCTGTCATCGACCAAACAAGATGTGCTTTTAACGATCTACTGAGGCATATAATTAGACTGGCATCATCAGAAGGGCGAGAGACTAATATCTCGAAAGACTTATTGGATACATTAATAAAACACCAAAACGATTTGGATATTATTACAGCCGTATCAATTGATTGCTCTGATTGTGGGGTGCAAATCGCGACTTGTGATCAATGTGGACTATCCTATAATGTTAAGATGAATGAGAGCAAAGTAGAAATATTTTGTAGCAACTGTGAGAGTAGCGTAGACGAGAGCAGCGTTCATTGTGATTGTGGGCAACCAATAGAAATTCTTGATGTCAGAAATCATGTAAAAATTTATCCGATGCAAGCTCTAATAAGGGCTTTACATGATTTCATAAAAAATAATATCGAACGATGCAGATGGGATGGCACATTTTACATTGATGGGTACAACTTCAGGTTAATTGAATTTAGAACCACATCGATTGGAATTGGGAGAGTATATCTTAATAATTTGCTAAAGTGGAATAACACCGCTCGGATTTCCGTCAGGAAACCATCTGAGACGAATCTAATTATGGCCAAGAAGATTATAAGAGTTGCAAGGGAAAAATGCCCCATTAAAAAATATCATCCTACAAGAGAGGACTGCGAACTATGTAGAAACAACAGTTTCTCCTGTGATCAATTCCTTGAAGGATCAGTATGTTTACCGAGAATGTTTGGTTTACCAATAGCAACATATTTTGACGGGATTCACCATGGCAGAGAACTTGCAGACATAAAATATTCTGATGAGATATCTGGATCAGACGGTCGTAAAAAGGTCAATATTGGAATACACTTAAAAAGCTATTATGGGAGAAAGAAAGCAAAGGGTTTAGGGAGAAGCGTTGATAAAATAAAATCTCTTTATACTCAAGTATGCCATAGCGCCTATGAATCATACAAAGCAAATGATAAATTTGACATAATAGGAATTTCGATACCAAATGTTGTAAATTATAATGTAATTAATGAACTTCATAGTATTTTAAATAACCTTGGGTTTTCTTTCATTTTAGTTGATGAAGAAAGCTGGTTGTGTGTGATAACCGCTTGTATTGAAGATCTTGAATTTAATCATAATTCTAATTCACCTGCCACGAGTTGAACTTGATGCTCCACCGCTTGCGGTGGGATCGTCAGGGTTTCCCCAGCGATAAATCCCTGGGCTACTCCCCTGCAACCCGCTGAAGCGGGTGCGTTACGTCCCGCAGGGACTGCCACGCAGTGGTTCCTTCGGAAAAGGATAGTAGCCCAGCCTTTCAAGGCTGGGCACAGTTCGACCCCTTTCGTGGTCGTAATGGTCATGAGGGCTTCCTCTCCCCCCGGCCTAACGCCCGGGGCTACCCACATTCGACCCCCTTCGGGGTCGTTTTTCTCGTCTGAATCCCCGCTTCCCCCCGCGCCTTTTCCCCCGCCGGACGTGACGGCTGTCACCAACGACGGCTGAGGTGTCCTGTAGAGACCAAAAGAACGCGTTGTAAACATAATTAAAACATATACTTATTAAAATGCAGAGATTTTGCTTGACTCTTATGAAAAATATCGTTAAATTAGTGTGAAGCCAGAACTGCTGCAACCTTGCATGTGTTGTTTCAAGGACAACAAACCTCACTCCCTATAATCCCCATCTTGGATCTAAACTGGAGCAAACATGTGCAAGACCATCACCGTGTTTACGCTTGTGCTCCTCCTGTTCTCCGTCGCCGCAGCGGCGGGACTAACTGAGGAAGAGGTGCAGGCGCTGTTTGACAAGCAGGCTGCGGACCTCGCGTTGACTCCGGCCGAGAAAGCGGCGCTGGAGAACCATCTGACCAACCGGCAGTTGCTGGACCCCGGGATGGACACCGACTGGGGCAACGACGGCTGGTACATGGCCGTGGACCAGTATTCCGGCGGCCAGGCCTTCAACTGGATGGACATCAGCGCCACCGGTACGGAGCTGTGGCCGGGCACCAACCAGGATGACACCTGGTCGTCCGCCCTCCCCCTCCCCTTTGCTTTTCCTCATTACGGCGTACCGAAGTACGAGATCTATGTCAGCGCCAACATGATCCTGAAGTTCCATTCGGCCTCGCCTTCCTACAGCACTCCGGTCCCCTCGAACACGCAGCAGCCGCGCATTGACCCCTGGTGTTACGACATGTACCACATGGGCGCCGATACCGTGGCTCCGTCGCACGCCTACTACCAGGCGTTCGGCGACAGCCTGTTCGTGGTGCAGTTCAAGGGCATTCGTTACTACACTACCACGTACCGCGAAGACCCGACTTACGCCAAGGACCTGCAAGTCCTGCTGTACAACGACGGGCGGGTGGTGTTCCAGTACGACTCCCTGCGCAACATCGTCGCCGGCTCGCCCTACAACAGCGGCATTGACGACAGCGTGGGTGTCGCCGGCTTGACCTGCGGCAACTCCTTCGTCCAGGGCCAGGCCATCACCTTCACTCCGCTGACGGGCACCATCATCGCCAATGGGCAGGTGACTCCGCCCGCCGGCAACACCACCACTACCTTTAACTACCAGGTCCTGTACCGCAACACCGACAACCTGGCGCCCACCTCGGCCATGGTGTACATTGACAGCGTACCCTACGCCCTGGTGGATCCCACTATGGGACTGGGCCCCTACGCCGGCGGAGCCAACTTCACCTACTCCACCACCCTGCCCCTCGGCGATCACACCTACTACTTCGAATTTGTCACCGGCGGCAGCACCTACCGCTTCCCCGCGACCGGCACCCTGGCCGGCCCCGCGGTTTCCGCTCCCTTCAGCGGCAGCTACGACATCGGCGGCGGTCTGAACGACTATCCCACCATTCTGGCCGCGGTGGACGCCCTGGCCGGCGCAGGCTTGGGCGGCGCGGTGACCTTCAACGTGTACAACGGCACCTATGACGGCCAGGTCTACCTGCCCAACACCATCGCCGGACTCAGTGAAACCAACACCCTGACCATTCAGGCGGCGACCGGACAGTCCCCCGTGGTGGTCAACACGGCCGGCACCTCTTCCACCACCGGCAACGGCTTCTACGTCGTGGGCGCCGACTACATCACCATCAAGGGCTTCGAGATCACCAACTGCTACTACTCCGGGGTATACGTCACCTACTCCAGCACGGACAGCGCCAAGTTCGTCACCCTGGAAAACAACTACATCCACGACGTTGCAGCGACCACCAGCGGGTACGGCATCTACGTGTACCGCGGCGTCAACTGCAAGGTGCTGAACAATGAAGTGCAGGGTGACAACTACGGCATCCAGATCTACTACTGCAAGGAAAACCTGATCGCCAACAACCTGGTCTACGGTCAGGATGCCGCCGGCATTCGCAACTACTACGGCAGCAACAACAAGTACTACTACAACTCGGTGTACCTGAATTCGTCGGCGACCTCGAGCTACGCCATGTACTGCTACAACTCGGCCGGCAACGAGATCAAGAACAACATCTTCTACAACGGCGGATCCGGGGCCACCACCAAGTACGCCTTCTATCTCACCGGCTCGCTGACCACTTACCCCATCACCAGCAACTACAACGACCTGTACTCGCCCTACAGCAGCGTGGGGTATTTCACTGCCGCCCGGACCACTTTGGCGGATTGGCAGACGGCCACCGGCCAGGACGCCAACAGCCTGAGCGCGGATCCGCTGTACACCAGCATTATGACCCCGTATGACCTGCACATCTCCACGACGGGCGCCGTATCGCCGGTGAGCAACGTGGGCACTCCGGTGACGGACGTGACCGTGGACTTCGACTACGAAGACCGCCACGCCACGGCTCCGGATATCGGCGGCGACGAGTTCACCCTGGCCGCGGGTGTGTACGTGACCAACGGCCTGGTGGATCCGGCCAGCGGCACCACCGCCACGAACTTCACCTACCAGGCTACGTACACCAACAGCGGCAACCAGCCGCCCACCTCGGCCCAGGTGTTCATTGACGACGTGGCCTATACCCTGGTGGATCCCACCGGCGGCACGGGCAATTACGTGGAAGGCGTCACGTTCACCTACACCACCCTGCTGCCCTCCGGGGATCATACCTACTACTTCCAGTTCGTCTACGGCGGCGTCACCTACCGCTTCCCCGAAACCGGCTACCTGGCGGGTCCCAGCGTGGTCATCTCCTTCGCCGGTACGTATGACATCGGCGGCGGAGCGAACCACTACCCGACCATCGTGGCCGCCATGACGGCGCTGGGCGGCGGCGGCTTGGGCGGACCGGTGATCTTCAACGTGTACAACGGCACCTATGACGGCCAGGTGACCATCCCCAACACCCTGGTGGGCCTGAGCGAAGTCAACACCCTGACGTTCCAGGCGGCTCCCGGCTGCAGCCCCGTAGTGACCAACTCCACCGGCGCCTCGGCGACGGAGGGCAACGGCTTCTACATTCTGAGCGCCGACTACGTCACCATCAAGGGGTTCGAGATCTCCGGATGCTACTACGCGGGCGTCTACGTGCACTACACCGGCAGCGACAGCGCGAAATTTATCACCGTCGAGGACAACTACATCCACGACATCGCGCCGGCCTCCACCGGATACGGCATTCAGGCTTACCGCGCGGTCAGCTCGAAATTCCTGAACAACGAGATCCAGGGCGATTACTACGGCATCCAGATCTACTACGGCAAGGAAAACCTGATCGCCAACAACCTGGTGTACGGTCAGGACTACTACGGCATCCGCAACTACTACGGCGGCAATAACAAGTACTACTACAATTCGGTGTACCTGAACTCCAGCTACGGGACGACCAACTACGCCGCGTACAGCTATAATTCGGCCGGATGCGAGTTCCTGAACAACATCTTCTACAACGGCGGATCCGGGTCCACCACCAAGTACGCCTTCTACCTGTCGGGCGCGCTGGCCACATACCCCATCACCAGCAATTACAACGACCTGTACGCGCCCAACAGCAGCCTGGGGTACTACACCGCCGCTCAGGCTGACCTGGCTGCCTGGCAGGCCGCCACCGGGCTGGACGCCAACAGCATGAGCGCGGATCCCAACTACGTCAGCGTGGCGGTGCCTTACAACCTGCACATCGCCCCCGGTATCGCCTCCCCGGTGAGCGACGCCGGCACCCCCGTGGCGGACGTGACGGTGGACTTCGACTATGAAGCCCGCAGCGCCACCACCCCGGATCTCGGCGGGGACGAGTTCACCCCGGCCGCGGGCGTGTTCCTGACCAACGGCGCGGTCACTCCGCCCACCGGCAATACTACCACCAACTTCGTTTACCAGATCACTTACACCCACACCGACTCCCTGGCTCCGACGTCGGCCCAGGTGTTCATTGACGACGTGGCCTACGCCCTGGTGGATTCCACCGGCGGCACGGGCGCCTACAACCAGGGCGTCATGTTCTACTACACCACCCTGCTGCCCGCCGGCGAACACACCTACTACTTCCTGTTCGGCTCCGGCGGCGTCACCTACCGCTTCCCCGAAACCGGCACCCTGGCGGGTCCCAGCGTGGCCACCGCCCTGAGCGGCACCTATGACGTCGGCGGCGGCTTGCAGCATTACGCCACGCCGGTGGATGCGGCCAACGCGGTGGCGACTGCGGGTCTGGGCGGTCCGGTGACCTTCAACGTGTACAGCGGGACGTACGACGGCCAGATCAATCTGCCGAACAGCATCCCCGAACTCAGCGCCACCAACACCCTGACCTTCCAGGCGGCGCCCGGGGCGACTCCCGTCATTACCAACACCATCGGCACCACCAACACCACCGGCAACGGCTTCTACCTCACCGGCGCCGATTACGTCACCATCAAGGGCTTTGAGATCACCAACTGCTACTACACGGGCATCTGGGTGACCTACGCCGGAACGGACAGCGCCAAATACGTCACCGTGGAAGATAACTACATCCACGACATCGCGCCGGCCTCCACCGGGTACGGCATCTATGTGTACCGCGGCATCAACTGCAACGTGCTGAACAACCAGGTGCAGGGCGACTACTACGGCATCCAGATCTACTACAGCCAAGGATGCCTGATCGCCAACAACCTGATCTACGGCCAGGACTACTACGGCCTGCGCGGGTACTACGGCGGAGACAACAAGTACTACTACAATTCGGTGTACCTGAACTCCGACTACGGTACAACCAACTATGCCGGGTACTTCTACAATTCGGCCGGATGCGACCTCAAGAACAACATCTTCTACAACGGCGGATCCGGGTCCACCACCAAGTACGCCATCTACCTCACCTCCCTGGCGACGTACCCGGTGACCAGCAACTACAACGACCTGTACTCGCCCAACAGCAGCCTGGGGTACTACTCCAGCGCCCAGGCCGACCTGGCCGCCTGGCAGTTGGCCACCGGGCTGGACGCCAACAGCATCAGCGGTGATCCCGGCTTCGTCAGCGTGGTGGCGCCGTACGACCTGCACATCGCCGCCGCGACGTCTCCGGTGAGCAATGCGGGGTCTCCGGTCACGGAGGTAACGGTGGACTTCGACTATGAAGCCCGCCACGCCACCACCCCGGATATCGGCGGTGACGAGTTCACCGCGGGACCGGTAGCGCCGGTGGAAATCACCATGACGCCCATCAGCCCGCCCATCACCCTTCCGGCCGTGGGTGGATCGTTCAACTTCGACGTCACCTTGGTGAATGTCTCCGTTGATCCGCAGACTACCGACGCCTGGATCATGGTCCAGTTGCCCACCGGTACCTGGTACGGTCCGGTCCTGGGTCCGCTGGAACTGACCCTGCCGGTCGGCGCCAGCCTCACCCGCCAGCGGACGCAGAACGTTCCCGGCGGCGCTCCGGCCGGCGAATACTGGTACCAGGGCCGCGTGGGAGTGTATCCTGACACCATTTCCGACAGCAGCGGCTTCGCCTTCACCAAGCTGACCACGGGCGACGGCGCCTTCGTCAGCAACTGGAACAACTACGGTGAAAGCTTCGGCGT
>QZKQ01000081.1 GCA_003599535.1 Candidatus Zixiibacteriota bacterium
GGCGGGTCTGCCTTCCGGAGTGTACCTGGTGAGGCTTCAGGCGGGAGGGGTGGTTCAGGTGCAGAAGCTCGTCCTGCTGAAGTAACTTTCCAACTTTCCCAACCTTGCAACTTTCCAACCAAGGAAAAGGGGGGCGTCACCGGTGGCGCCCCCTGATGTTTTTGGTCCGGTCTAAGCTGTCAGCTGGTTTCCCGCTTCCCGCTTTCCGGCACATTATTTGTTCAGGTTAAGCGTGAAACCCGCGGTGGCGGAGCAACATTTGCGCCGCTGCGTGCGTCACAATAGTGTATCCGAACCTGCGCCGGGAGGGGCCGTCGGAGTGCAAAGCGCAACCGCGGTCGGCAAATGGTTCATTCTGGATTCATGACCTGCTACATAAGGAGACACCATGAAAGCTGTAACAGCCACTACTCTCTCCCTTCTCGTCATTTTGGTCGGAGCCGGCATTTCCCTGGCGCAGCCGGGGTGGACTTCCCTGCCCAGCGGCACCGGCAATGATCTCGTAGGCGTATCCGCGGCTGGGCCCCAGGCGGCCGTGGCCGTCGGCAGCCAGAGCACCGTGCTGCGCACCGACAATGGCGGCGCTTCCTGGGTTCCCCAGAATCCCGGGGTGGTGACCAACTATTCCGCCGTTTCCTTCTGCGACGCCAATGTCGGCACCCTGACCGGCGCGGGCGGCGCCATCTTCGAGACCGCCAACGGCGGAACCACCTGGGACGAGGTGCAGTTCGGGTGGATGCTCAGCTACCACGCCGCCCACCAGATGAACGCTCAGACTTCCATCGTCGCCGGCGCCAACACCATCTTCCAGTGCTGGATCAGCCGCACCGAAAACGGGTGGCTGTCCATGGTGAACCAGAACTTCTACCCCATCTGGCAGAGCACCGCGTATGAAGGCGCCGTCCGGGGCCTCCGCTTCCTGGACGCCTCCACCC
Organism: Candidatus Zixiibacteriota bacterium; assembly: GCA_003599535.1. Taxonomy (GTDB): domain Bacteria; phylum Electryoneota; class B3-LCP; order B3-LCP; family B3-LCP; genus SURF-9. The sequence goes on from QZKQ01000081.1 coordinate 936, forward strand.
TGGTCGCCGCGGTCAACACCTGGAACGGCCTGGGCATGATCGAACGCAGCACCGACCAGGGGCAGAACTGGACCACCACCTGGTTCGGCGGCTACGACACCGGCCTGCTGGCGCTCGATTTCCCTTCCGCCAATGTCGGCTATGCCGTGGGCATTAACGGCACCTGTATCAAGACCGAAAACGGCGGCCAGACCTGGAGCGCACTGACCACCGGCACCAGTTCCATCCTGTACGGCGTGGCCTTCCTCACCGAGCAGGAAGGATGGGCCGTGGGTGACAGCGGCTTGATCCTGCACACCACCAACGGAGGGACCACCTGGGAAACCCAGCCCAGCGGCATCTTCACCACGCTGTATGCGGTGGACTTCTCCAGCGCCGGCCTGGGTTACGCCGTGGGCGAAGGGGGCATTATCCTGGGTTATGGTGAACTCACCGTCCCGGACGTCACCGTCACCCTGGCCCCGGCGGCACCCCCCGTGCAGGTTCCCGCGGGCGGCGGCAGCTTCCAGTTCGACGCCACCCTGACCAATCCCGGGACCGCCTCCCAGAGCTGCGACGCCTGGATCATGGCGCGCCTGCCCAACGGGAGCTGGTACGGCCCGGTCCTGGGGCCGCTGAACCTGACCTTACCCGCAGGCGGCAACCTCACCCGGCAGCGGGTGCAGTCCGTGCCCGCTACGGCCCCGGCGGGGGACTACTGGTATGAAGGCAGGGTGGGGTATTATCCCGACCTCATCGCCGACAGCAGCGGCTTCGGCTTCACCAAGCTGGCCACCGGCAACGGCCCCTTCGTGGGGGACTGGGCCTGCACCGGCGAATCCTTCCCGGGTGAGGTCGGTGGGACGAGCTCCGTCGCGTCCCTGCCGGAAAGGGTTGCCTTTAGCGCCTCCCCCAATCCCTTCAATCCGACAACAGTGGCAAGCTACGAGCTGCGAGCGGCGAGCTACGTCAGCCTGAGAGTCTATGATACCGCCGGCCGCGAGGTGGCGGCGTTGGTGAACGGGTGGCGGGAAGCGGGTGCGCACAAAGTCACCTTCGACGCTTCCGGCCTGCCCAGCGGGATCTACTTCGCCCGGTTGAGCGCGGGGAACCTCACGCAGACGCAGAAGCTCATTCTGCTGAAGTAATAGAGCAGAATAGTCCGTCTGCTGACGGGCTGGTGCTGCTGAAATAGGGTATGGGTATGGGGTATGAAAAGGGCGGCGTCACTGGTGACACCGCCCTGTATGTTTGCGGTAAGATGGTATGCTGTCAGCCGTCAGTTTCTTTCTCGCCTCTCGGATCCGGGAGAAGCCCGAATGGCTAATTGGGCGGTACCAGCAGGGTGGGCATGCCTTCCGCCACCGCGTGCCAGAAGGTCAGCGCGGCGTCCGGGTCCATGTGGATTTCCAACCGCGCTTCGAACGGCTGAACCAGGGCTTCGCTGACCCCCAGCACGGTGTTCTTCAGCCGGGAGGTGGGCCGGCCTTCAACGTCGGTGTCCACTTCCAGGGAGAGCCGCATGCCCCACTTCAGATGGAAGCGGCCGGGGATTTCCCTCTGCAGCTTCTCCGGTTCCACTTCCAGCACCTTGCTGACCACCGCCAGCACCGAGTCGGGGCTCTTCCCCTGGGAATCGTACAGGTATTTCTCCGTCACGAAGCGGATGGTGCGCGCTTCTTCGCCCAGGTAGCGGTCGGCGAAGCGGTAGATCCGGGTGGAATCTTTGTCCAGCAACTGCAGCGGGCTTTCCCATACCGCCACACCCTTCAGTTTCAGCAGCAGCTGGCCCTGGTCCAGGTCCAGAACCATGTAGGTGCGGGCGGAATCGGCCAGTTTCAGTTCCGCCTGGAGCCGCCGGTATTCGTACTCGGCGGCGGAGCGGTCGCCGGGGCGGTCCCCGGCCGCGGTTCTGGGCTCCGGCTGGTCGCTGCAGGAAGCCAGGGCCAGGAGCAGAATCAGCAGGGCCGGCCCCAGGCTGTGGCGCGGGAGAGACGTCATCGATCGCATCAGAAGATGTACACCGGAGTGCCGATCTGGACCCGATCGAAGAGCCACTTCAGATCGCTCGAGCCCAGACGCACGCACCCGTGAGTCACGTTCATGCCCAGGAGGCGTTCATAGATGGTGCCGTGAATGAAATAGCCGTTGCCGAAGCCCATGGCGTAATCGCCCATCATCTCGCTGTCGTACCGTTCGCTCTCGTTCTTGGGGATCGCCTCGGCTTCTTCGATGTAGGCCCAATCCGGCTTGCGCCACCAGGGGTGGGTGATCTTGCTGTTGATCTTGAAGCAGCCGTGCGGGGTGTTAAAGATCCATTTCCGCCCGGTGGTGCTGTCCACCAGCTCCCCGCCGTTGCCCGTGGAACAGGTGGCCTTGAACCAGACCGAATCGGCGGTGCGCAGGTAGGCCAGGCTGGCGTGGGTGTCAATGACGATATAGGGCTTCTTGGGCGTCAGGGCGGTCAGGCTCCTGCGCAGGCGCTGGATCTCCTTCTGCGCCTTGGCGGCATCATCCGGCAGGGACAGCAAGGCCGAGTCGGCGATCGCCACCAGGGGCTGGACGGGAGGTTGGCGGTGAAGCAGCAGCCCCACGGCCACCGCCCCGGTCAGGAGCGCCACAAGCCCCAGCAGGAGCCAAAGTCCAAGTCGTTTCATGGCCATTGATCCGATCGGCGCACGATGGTCACCGGGGTGCCGGCGCCCGCGTAGCGCAGGAGATGATCCATGTCCGCATCGCTCAGGGCCACGCAGCCCTCGGTCCAGTCTTCGCCGCGGCCGCCTGAGCCGTGAATTTCGATGTTCTTGCCGATGCCCGCCCGGGAAGAGATGATGCCCCGGGCCTTGTTTTCCCGGAACCGCTTGCGGTCGGCATCGTTGGGGAAGTTCAGCGGCAGGGCGCGGTAGTACTTGCTGGCCCGCTTCACCTGGGTCACGTGGTACTTGCCTTCGGGGGTGGCCCCGTCGCCGGCGAACAGCTTCTGCCAGGCGGAATTGTAGCCCAGGTCGCAGGCGTAGGTGCGGATCAGTTTGCCGGCCTTGACCAGGTAGGTCTTGTGGGCCGACTTGTCCACAATGATGGCGTAGGTCCCGCGCTCGCGGGATTCCCTCAGAGTTTCCTGCACCCAGGCGCGCCAGCGGGTCAGTTCCTGGGCTTCATGGTTGGTGTACTCGGCGACCACGTCGCGCACCATGACCAGAGCCTGCCGGCCCTTGGCGATGGTTTCCAGGGCCGCCTGGAATTCCTTTTCCCGGATCAGCCGGGCGGCGGTTTCCAGGGATAGCTCGGCCGAAGACCAGTGGCGCTCGGCCCGGAAGTTGTTCAGCGCGCCGTCCAGGGAGCGGCGCCAGGTGAGCACTTCTTCGCGCAGGGAGGCCTGCTCGTTCAGCGCCTGGATTTCCAGGTTGCGTTGCAGGTCGCGGGCCTGCCGTGCCGCCTCCCAGGCCAGATTGAAAGCCCGGGTCAGCAGCGAATCAGCGGTCTGGAAGCGGCGCAACGGCGCCAGCCGCCCCTTCTGGCGGGCGACTTCCATCATGCCGGATTTGTAGGTGCTCTCCGCTTCGCGGTAGGCCTTCTCCGCGTAGCGCAGAGCGCCGGCGGCCGAAGCCGAATCCAGCGCCGACCGGGCCCCCTCCAGGGCGGCCTGCGGCGGTTTCTGACAACTGACCAGGACCGGCGCCAGAATCAGCGCCAGGCTCAACCATCCCCATCGGCGATTCGCCTTCAATCGCACCCCCCAAGTCTCCGCGTCCGTGTCATCCACATAAAATACGATCTGGTAATGGACAGAAGGGCCGCCGGTGCGGCGGCCCTTCTGCGAGCCCATCGGCAAATGGCCGCGGCAATTACTTCTTCATGGTCCGGGCCAGGGCGATCTCATCGGACAGCTTGTGAGCGCGGTCAATGACCGTCTTGACCTCGTTCTGAGCCTGCAGGTACTTGCCGGCGTCGAAACTGGTCTTGGCCTGCTCGAAAGCCGCCTTGGCGGCGTCCAGATCGGCCTTCATCAGTTCGATCTCAGCCTTGTTGCCCTTACCCTTGGGAGCCTTGTCCATGGCGGTGGAAGCGGAATCCAGGGCCGCCTGGGCCACCGTCATCTGCTCGGTGACCATGGCCTTGACCCGCTCCTTCTCCGCGGCGGCTTCGGTGGCCGCCTGGTTGGCCATCTGCTCGGCCTTCACGAACATCTCCTTGGCCTTCCCGTAGCTGCGGAACAGGGCGAACTTGGCATCCTGCTCCTGCTTCATGGCCATGGCGGCGTTCAGGGTGTCCTGAGCGGCGTTGAAGGTCCCCTGCACGTACTGTTCGGCCTCGGCGGCGCGAGCCGCGTCGAAGGAGGCGTTGGCAGCCTGCATTTCCGCTTCCGGGGGCTTTCCGCAACCCACTACCGTCAGCATGACCAGAGCGGCGACGAGGATGATGGAAAGACGCTGGTACATTTTTCTCCTTTTCCTTTCAACCCGGTTTTAGGTTAAAAAAATAAGGATGCGATCAAGCCCGGTATGCTTGACTCATCCTTCTTCACTGTGATCCAACCCTTGTAGTATTCCTGAGGTCCCGGAGGGTGAACCCGGAGACGTTTTCTTCTGGTGTTCATGTTTCTTTAACCGGGTCGGCCGCGTCGCCGTCACCCGTAAAAGATATGCATTTTGCAGATTATATAAGATACCAAAAATATTTTCCCCACCAAAGATTATTTTATTTTTTTTGTACGCCAAGATTTTTGCAATGACTCCGGCATAATCATAGTTATCAAGCATTTATGCCTTGCTCCCGGAAGATTGGCGCACCCCCCCTACATGAAGTCTCCGTTCTCTGGCGTTCCTTTTTTCACCAGAATTGATCCTCTGGAAACGCTCCCGGCGCCCTGGGGAAGGGTCGTTTCTCCGCGCCGTCTGGGTACTCCCAAGTTAACGCTTCAACCCCCGCCAGCCAAGCCTCTTATGGCTCATTTCTCGTCGCGAGCGGCACATGGGGCGGGATCTTGGGCGCGAACAAATGCTTCCGTTTTCCGGTCAAGAAACCGGCCCCGTTCGCCGATATAAGAGACGGGGGCACTCTCCCTTCGTCGTTCCATCGCTCAACCCATCCCGCAATACGGCCTATGGATCAAGCAACCATCATCGGATTGATACTGGGGCTGGTGGCCATCTTCGGCTCTTTCATGCTCGAAGGCGGCACCCTGGCCGCCATTCTCCAGGTTCCCGCCATCATGATCGTGGTCGGCGGCACCTTTGCCACCGCCATGATCGGCTTCTCCATGAAGATCGTGATGCAACTGCCCAACGTCATCCGCGTCGCCATCTTCCCCCAGAAATGGGATTACAAGCAGATGATCGAGACCCTGGTGCAGTTCGCCACCATCGCCCGGCGCGACGGCGTGCTGGCCCTGGAGCGAGAGCTGGAGACGGTCAAGGACATGCGCTTCCTGTACAACGGCATGATGCACATGATTGACGGCATTGACGCCGAATCGGTCCGCACCCTGATGGAAGAGGAGAAGGAGAACATCCTGGCGCGCCACGAAACCAACACCGCGGTGCTGACCAAGATGGGCGGCTATTCCCCTACCATGGGCATTATCGGCACGGTGCTGGGGTTGATCAACACGCTGGCCAATGCAGGCGAAGATCCCACCGAACTGGTGCACCATATCGCCATGGCCTTTATCGCCACTTTGTGGGGCGTGTTTCTGGCCAATGTCGTGTGGCTGCCGCTGGCCGACAAGCTGAAATTCCGCAGCCAGGAAGAGGCGCTGCTGCTGGATATCATCACCAACGGCATCATCGCCATCCAGAACGGCACCAGTCCCACGCTGATCCGTCGCAACCTGGAACTGATGCTGCCGCCCACCGAGCGCCTGATCCCGGCCGCCGAAGCCGCGTAAGGGTTTTTAGCCACAGATCGCACAGATGAACACCGATAAAAATAGTACTGCGCCTGGTGACCCGCTTTCGCCAAGGATCCATTACCTGGCCATCCTGGCGGCCCCGGAAAGCCGACAGCCGATAGCCGACAGCCGAGAGCCGACAGCCGATAGCCGACAGCCGAGAGCCTTTCCCCCATGCCGAAAAAGAAGAAAAAGCACGGCGAACCTGAGAATGCCGAACGCTGGCTGCTGACTTACGCCGACCTGATCACTCTGCTGCTGGGCCTGTTCGTAATTCTCTATTCCATGTCGCGCATGGACCTGGAGAAGTACAAGACCATGGGCCAGGCGCTGCGCACGGCCTTCGTGGGGGAACCCGGTCTGCCCGCGCCGGGCATGGGCGACGGACCCTACGAGGACGTCGAAGGGGGATGCTACCCCGACACCTCCGAATGTTACCTGACGCTGCGCCTGGAAGAGGCGCTGGAAGGCCTGGAGATGGAGGCGGGCGAGGTCATGGTGGAAATCGAAGAGCGCGGCGTGGTGGTGCGGCTGATGGAGACCCTGATGTTCGACCTGGGCCGGGCTGAACTGCGCCCCGAAGCCCGCGACCTCCTGGGCCGCATCGCCCCGGTGCTGGCCCAATCCGGCCGGCCCTTGCTGATCGAGGGCCACACCGACAACCTGCCCATCGCCACCGCCGCATTCCCTTCCAACTGGCAGCTTTCCGCGGCCCGGTCGGCCAACGTGGTGCACTTTCTGACCCGCTACGGCGGGTTGCCCGAAGAGCAGATTTCCGCCGCCGCTTACGCCGACCAGCGCCCCGTGGCTTCCAATCTCACCGAGGAGGGCCGCCGGCGCAACCGCCGCGTGGACGTGGTCTTCCTGAAGGGGCAGTGGCGGTCCATTCACCAGGGGCAGGGGCTGGCGCGGCTGGGGGAGGATAGCCCGTGAACCGGGAATCGTGAACTCTGAACCGAACGGGGCGCGAGGAATCGCGCTCCGTTTAATTATACCTGAAATTGGCATGAATCAAATCTTTCCAGAGGTGATGAATTTCCTTGACTTTCTGATTTTGGAAAGTTATATTAAATGCTGATGTCAATAGCGGCGGTGAAGGGATCAAATCCTGGGAGGACTGCGATCCGGACCCGCCGACGCACGGCTGAAATGACTTCTGGAATGACCCTTTTCTATGTTGGGAATTCCTTTACACCCACGGCTGGAAGAACGAGAACCTCTACGTGTACTACGGCGGTGGTACTGGTACTCCGTGGCAATATACGGATGTCCGCTATGATCCAGACGAACCACCTTATAACGGATAGACGTCGTGGATGGTCCCGCGTATTATGAAGATCTATGTGACGCCAAGGAGCTATATCATGCAACGCTTTACCGCTGTCCTAACGCTGGTCTCGGCGATATGTGCCGGAAGCCTCCACGCCCAACCCGGGCTATGGTCCCAAGGCATCAATGTTTCCAATTGCCCCGGCGGATCATCGCTTCAAGATATCGCTTGCGGATCCGATGGTTCCATTCACATGGTGTGGCGGGATAGCCGCAATTGGGGTGGTGCAGGATCTACTACGGATATTTACTATAGTAGTTTCGACGGCCAAGCTTGGTCAGCCCCCATACAAATTTCTCCAGTCAGCCCCACCACCGCTTACTCCTGGAATCCCAAGGTGGCGCTTGATTCCCAGAACCGGCCGCATGCGATCTGGACCGATCAGTCCATGGCTTACGCTTACTTATTATATTCATGGAAAACAGACAGCGGTTGGACGCCTCCCATTGATCTGACCACGGGTTGGGGGGGCGCGGAATACCCCGATATCGCCATTGATCCCTTCGACCGCATCCACGTGGTCTGGCGGGCGGGCATGTATCACATCTTTTATTGCTGCTGGGACGGACAACAGTGGTCCATTCCTGTCAGCCTCTTTCCCCTGACCCTATGCACCACTCCCAAAATCGCCGCAGATTCCCAGGGGCATGTGCATCTGGTGTGGATCAGCAATGTCACCACTTCCTATAGCGAGACACTGTATTCCCTTCACGACGAGACCGGCTGGTCGGCCCCGGTCAACCTCTCCAACACTCCGACCTACTCCAATGTTGAACCTGACATCGCCATGGACAGCGCCGATCATCCTCATATCGTGTGGGTGGAGTACAGCGGGAATCAGGATGTATACTATACTCACTTTGACGGGATTTGCTGGTCAGCGCCGCTAACCATTTCGCAATCACCGCTTGGTCTTAGGTGTTACAAACCCAGCATTGCCGTCTCCAACAACAATCATGTAGTAGCGTACCTTCGCGGCAGCTCTTCTGTGCCCAAGGTGTTCTTCTACACAACTTTCCATGAGGGAAACTGGAGCGATCCTGATACCCTCTCTCCCGCGCCGGTCTTCAGCAGCCCCATCGTTCAATACGATAACCAAGATAATCTGCATGCGACCATCAGCGTGATGACCTCGCGCTATGGGAGCGAGTTGTATCACCTATGCTACCTGGACGAGCGCCTGCTCCCCGCCACCCTCACCCCCCAGGGTTCCCTCACCATTCCCTCCACCGGTGGCAGCTTCACCTACACCGTGCGGGTGGAGAATCTGGCCGTGCTGCCGGTCACCTGTGACGCCTGGGTGGACGTGGTCCTGCCCAATGGAGCCGTGTACGGCCCGGTGTTGCAGCGGCCGAATCTGACTCTCAATGCCGGAGCCGTCCTGGAGCGCCCCAACCTGGTGCAGACGGTGCCTCCGGGAGCGCCCGCCGGACAGTACTTCTACCGCTTCAGGGTGGGGGATATCTCCGACTCCTTGGTGGTGGCAGCCGATTCCTTCAGCTTCACGAAGCTGGGGGTTGGGGATCTGGGATTGGAGATGGGAGAAGGGTGGATGGTGACGGGGTGGGAGAACGAGGCCGATTTCGGAGGGCCATGCTCCGTCGTGGCCATGCCTGAAACTGCCTCCCTCTCCGCCTCCCCCAACCCCTTCAACCCGCAGACAGTCGCGAGATTCGAGCTGCGAGATGCGAGTCATGTCCGTCTTCGCGTCTATGAAACCACCGGGAGGGAGGTCACTACTTTGGTGGAGGGGTGGAGAGACGCGGGGCTGCATGAGGTGACGTTCGACGCCTCCGGCCTGCCCTCCGGCCTCTACCTGCTGCGCATGGAGGCGGGGGATTTCACCCAAGTGCAGAAGCTGGTCCTGCTGAAGTAAGTGAAAAGTAAAAAGTTGAAAGTAAAAAACAGGGGCGGCCACATCTGGCCGCCCCTGCCGTTGTATGCTGATTGCTGAGTGCTACCTCACCAGCACCGCCTTGCGCACGGTGGACCACTCCCTGCCGCTCACCTTGACCAGGTAGACGCCCGAAGAGGCCGTTTCGTCGGCCCAGCGCAGGGTGTGCGACCCGGCGGGCAGTTGGCCGCGGAAGAAGGTGGCCAGCCTGCCGCCGTCGGCGCGGTACACCTCGGCGGTGACGTCCTCGGCCCGGGGCAGCGAGAGGCGCACCGTCAGGTCCGGGTTGAAGGGGTTGGGATAGCAGGACAGGGCGAAGCCCTCCGGCAGCGCGGGATCCGGACTCACGCCCATCGAGGAGGCGACCAGGTCCACTTCCCAAGTCCCGGCGGACGAGGTCAGGGTCAGGGTCTCGGCGTACTCCTCTTCGGCGGTGGGGGTGAAGGTGACGGTGAGCACCAGGCTGTCATCCACGGCGAAGATGCTGTCCTGGGTCACGTCCACGGTGAAGGCCGGATTCGAGGTGGTAATGCTGGTCAGGTCCAGCACTCCGGTGCCCGTATTGTGTACCGTCAGTTCCAGTTGGGCGGAACTGCCCGGGAGCACCTGACCGAAATCGAGCACGTCCGTGCTCAGGCCCGCCTGGGGGTCGAACAGGGCGTTGAACACCGGCAGGATCTCCTCCATATTCAGTTGCGGGGGAAAGGAGATCATGGAGTTGCTTGACAGGGCCAGGACATAATCCGTGCTGATAATGGCGTCCCAGGGGGCGAAGTACCAGTACTGGAACATCACTTCGCTAAGCGAGTCGGACAGCACCGGGTAGGTCAGGCCGTTCTCCACCTGCCAGCGCCGGGCCGAATCCACCGAAGCGTAAGCGCCGACAGCCAGAACCTGAACACCATAAGGCCGGTACGCCTGCCAAATTTGTTCTTCAACGAGCTGACTCTCAGCTCTGCAATCCTCTCAGCCAGTGGACCAGAACACCAGGAACATGATGCGGTTGGGGTAGTCGTACAGCGACACCGGCTGATTGTTACCGTCCGGTAAAGTAAAATTGGCTACCGTATCGCCTACGCTGTACTGAGCCATGGCCGGCAGCGCCATGAAGCTGACCAGGAGGATCAGCAGCAGTATTCTCTTCATCATCCACTCCTGAAACGATTCGAAGGCGGCGCTGTGCCGCCGTTACATCTAAAATAGCAAATATTTACCTCCGAGTCAAGCGCAATTTTCGGCACTTTGCATTCGCCGCAATAAATATGGTGGGCCCCCGGGCAGAGCGCAACAGTGCCATGGCGAGCGCCCCGAAGCGATCACTCCCGGTGCGGAAGAGCGCTTCGCCACCCCGGCCCGGGGGCCGGGAGGCCTCGCCATGACACTGCTTGGATCTGTCTGCCGGAAACCCCGGCCCGTGCCTCTGCCGCCCTCTACACCTCGGCCGGAACCCCCACCGGCGACTTGTGGATGGTCAGCCAGTAGTCGGTGGCCTTGATGACCGTCTCGATGAACTGGAAGGGATCGGTGGGCTTGACGCAGTAGGAGTTGGCCCCCAGGTTGGCCGCTTCGCCCTTTTCCTTGTCGTCGTCCAGGGCGGTCATCATCACCACGGGGATATCGCGGGTTTCCTCCTCGCTCTTCAGCGTCTTCAGCACTTCCAGGCCGCTGATTCCGGGCATGTCAATGTCCAGGTAGACCAGGCCGGGGCGCGGCATGTCCTGGTAGGGGGGCAACCGGCGGATGAAGGCCAGGGCGTCCTCACCGGTGGGGACTTCGTAGATATCGTTCTTCACGTTGGCGCTTTCGATGGCATCGCGCACCAGCAGGCGGCAATCCTCATCGTCGTCCACCAGCAGGATGCTGATCATGTCGTTGTGCAGCAGCATGATGGTTTCCTTCTATGATTCGGCGTGATCGTGTTCGACGTCAAACATGGCGTTCTTCAGGTCCAGGTAATCGGTGTATTTGAATTCCTCGCTCTCCACGTACTCCTCGAAGCGTTCCAGGATGGCGCTGATGCGATGCGTCTCCTTGATGCAGGTGTCCACCAGCCGGCGGGTGGTATCCGGGGCATAGTTGCTGCGCTCGCACAGTTCGGCGGAGAAGGTCACCGGCATGATGGCGTTGTTCAGGTGGTGCGCCAGGGTCATCATGACCCGCTTCAGGGTTTCGATCTGTACCTTCTTCTCCCGCTCGCGGATGGCCATGTCCTCCACCATCCGGCGCTGCTGGAAGGAAGCGATGGTGCGTTCCACGATGCGGGGCAGCAACTGTTGCAGTTCGTAGGACTTGATGACGAAATCTTCGGCCCCCTCCTTCAGGGCGTCCACCGCGATCTCAATGACCTCCTCGCCCGTGACCATGATGACCGGGCCGTGCGGCCGCTGGGAGATCCGGCGCAGGATCTCCAGGCCCGTCATGTCGGGGAGGTTGAAATCCAGGATGATGGCGTCGAAGACGGCCAAATCGAGGTTCAGGGCTTCGCCCCCGGTCTCGGCCAGAGTGAAATCAATCTCGCCCAGGCCCTCTTCCAGCGCCGCCTGCGCCAGGAAAGCCTGGTCCCGGTCGTCTTCGATCAACAGGATGCGCATCATGCGGTCACAACACTGGTTTCATCCGCGGTTTCCGGCTCGTCCTCCGGCTCGGGCGCGCCGGCCGGAGTAATCATCGAGCGGTCCATGGTAAAGTAGAAGGTGCTCCCCTGCCCCGGCTGGGATTCGACCCAGATCTCCCCGCCATACATTTCCACGATGGTCTTGACCGAGGCCAGCCCCACCCCCTTGCCTTCCACGCTCATGACCTCCCGGGTCTTGACCCGGCGGAAGACGCCGAAGATTTTGTCCTTCTGGTCGGCGGGGATGCCGATGCCGTTGTCGCTGACCCAGAACATGTAGTACTTCTGGTGGCCGGTCCAACCGATTTCCAGTAAAGGCTGCGGCTGTTCACCCAGGTACTTGACGGCGTTGTCAATCAGGTTCTGGAACACCTGGCGGATGCGGTGCCGCTCGGCGAAGATCACCGGCAGGTCGTCGGCGGAGCGGACCTGCACCTGGCGCTCGGCGATGGCGAAGGAGAGATCCTGGCAGATTTCCTCCACCAGGTCGGCCAGGCGGATCTCGCTGGGCTTGCCCCGGCGGGTCTTGATGCGGGACAGCTCCAGGAGCTGCTCGATCAGGCCCAGCTCGTTCATGACGTTGTTATTGATGCGGGTCAGGGCGTCGCCGGCCTCCGGGCTTAGCCCGCTCTGGTGCCGCCGCCCGATCATCCGCACCAGCCCGGCGATGTTGCGCAACGGAGCCCCCAGGTCGTGGGACACCGCCCTCAGGAAGTCCTCTTTTTCGGCCATCTCCCGCTTCAGGCGCTGATTGGCGTGAGACAGCTCTTCGGTGCGGGCGGCGACCATGCGCTCCAGGTTTTCGTTCAGGCTGGCCAGGTCCGCGGCAAAGCGGTCCTTCTGCTGCAGGCTGCGTTGCAGCTCCCGGGACAGGTGGTTGAAGGCTTCGGCCATGTCACGCACCTCGGCGTGGCCTTCGGTCGGGATCGCGGAGCTGAAATCGAGAGCGGCCAGGCGGCGGGCGTTCTGGGCCAGGGTGACCAGGGGCACGGTCACGCGTCGGGAAACCCACAGGGCGATGATCCCCAGCACCACAACCAGTCCGGCGCTGATCAGCAGCAGGTGCACCAGGGTCAGGCTCAGCGCCTCGTTCAGGAAGGCCATGGAGCGGTAGGCGGCGAAATATCCCTGGCGCCGGCCCTGGCCGTTGCACAAGGGGAGGATGACGGACTGGTAGGGGATTTTCCCCACCGTTATGTCCATGGTGGCCGCCTGCCCTGCCTCCAGGCCGGCTAAATCCTCCGGCTCGAGGATATGGTTCAGCGGCGGCCATTCCTCACCCCCTGCGGGGGGAACGGAAGGCCGCTGCTCGTCCTTCCACACCGTAAAGCGGGTATCCATACCTGTGCTGAATTGCCGCAGCATGGCGGGTTGGAAAGCCCGGCCCAGGGTGAGGGTACCGATCAGGGCGCCGTCCAGCAGAATGGGGCAGGTGGCCAGTACGTACAGTTCGGTGCAGTTATGGTAGACGTCATGCCCGAAATACCCGAACATGACCGATTTCGCCACCAGGGGATTGGCGCTCTCCCGGCCCACCGCCAGGGTGTCCATCAGGTTAACCAGAACCGTGTGGTCGCGGCTGGTAATTTCGGCGAAATCCAGGGCGTTGGCATAGGCCGAGCGGGACAGGTAATCGGTCAACTGGACCAGATCCTTATCCTGCACCCGCTGAGCCAGGCTGGGGGTCAGGGATACGGTGCGGGCGAGATTCAGCAGGTTGGCGCCGAAGTTTTCCACCATGCCGGGCAGCGCGTAAGCGGCGGAGTCCAGCTCCCGGGCGCTCTCCTGGCGCACCCGGGACTCGTACTGGAGTACGGTGATGCCGACTCCGGCCACCAGAGCGCTCAGGCTGGTCAGACCCACGAACAGGGCAATTTTGTGGCGCAGGGACTTCAAGCGTTTCCCGTCGGTTTCCCGGATGGCAGCAAGAGCCGCGAAGATGCGGCAATCGGCTTAAAAGGTACAGAGCGGAGGGAAATTTCGCAAGGGAAAAGGGGCGGAATCGAAGGGTGGGTTGAAAGCCCATTTCGAAGTAGGAAAGGACGGTCAGGGTGGTTCATTTGAACCAGGCGGGTGGCGGGTGGCAGTCTTGGGCTGAATAGGCTGATACTCTGAACACACCAACCGGTCCTGCCATTACCGTTAGAGATCTATTTGATTCAAACCGGTTATGTATGGTCTTCCGGATGGGTTCCAAGGGCTCCCTCGCCGCAAGCCCCGCCCCCAGGCGAAACAGGGCGGCCCCGCGGCCGCCCTGAATTTTTGATCTTTACTCTGTTATCTTGGCCTGTTAATCTTTCAGAGAATGTACCGCGACAGATCCTCATCCTCCACGATCTTCTCCAGCTTCTTCTTCACCTCGGTCTGGTCAATGGTCACCTTCACCAAGCCGCTCTTGGGCAAGTCGAAGAGCAGGTCTTCCAGCAGGGTGTTCATGATCGTGTGCAGCCGCCGCGCGCCGATGTTCTCCATCTTGCGGTTGACCCGGTCGGCGATGGCGGCGATCTCCTTGACCGCCCCGGCGGTGAAGCAGAGGTCCACGCCTTCGGCCTTCAGCAGCTCGATGTACTGCTTCACCAGGGCGTTGCGCGGCTCGGTCAGGATGCGCACGAAATCCTTGCCGGTCAGGGAATCCAGTTCCACCCGGATGGGAAAGCGCCCCTGCAGTTCGGGGATCAAGTCCGAGGGCTTGCTGGCGTGGAACGCCCCGGCGGCGATGAACAGGATGTGGTCGGTCTTGATGATGCCGTACTTGGTGATAACGCTGGTGCCTTCCACCACCGGTAGGATGTCCCGCTGCACCCCTTCGCGGCTGACGTCCGGGCCGCTGCCCCCGCCGTCCCCCACGACCTTGTCAATCTCGTCAATGAAGATGATGCCCAGGTTTTCCGTGCGGTTGATGGCTTCGGTCACCACTTTGTCCATATCCACCAACTTGGAGACCTCTTCCTGGGTCAGCACCTGGCGGGCTTCGGTCACAGTGGCCTTGCGCTTCTTGCGCTTTTTGGGCATCATCCCGCCGAACAGCTCCTGGATGTTCAGCCCCATCTCTTCGATGCCCACGGGGCTGAAAATCTGCATCATGCTGAAATGATCTTCCATCACGTCCAGCTCCACCAGGCGGTCTTCCATCTCGCCGCTCTGGAGCCGCTGGCGGAATTTTTCCCGGCTGCGTTCCCGCCGCTGCTGCAGTTCCGACCGGGCATGGGCCACTGAGGCGACGTCATTGGCCAGGGTGGGCGCCTCCGCAGCGGAACCGTCGAAGGGCAGGAGCAGGTCGAGCAGGCGCTCTTCGGCGGCCGCCTCGGCGGCGGGCCGGACCGTTTCGGCGGCCTCGGCCTTGACCTTGGACACGGCGATGTCGGCCAGGTCGCGGACCATGGATTCCACATCCCGGCCCACGTACCCCACCTCGGTGAATTTGGTGGCTTCCACCTTTAGGAACGGGGCGTTGGCCAGTCCCGCCAGGCGCCGGGCGATTTCCGTCTTGCCCACTCCCGTGGGGCCGATCATGATGATGTTGTTGGGCATGATCTCTTCGCGCAGTTCCCCCTGCACCTGCTGGCGGCGCCAGCGGTTGCGCAGGGCGATGGCCACGCAGCGCTTGGCCCGCCCCTGCCCGATGATGTACTTGTCCAGTTCCTTGACGATCTGTTTGGGGGTCAGTTCGGTGTCCGGTTTCACTTACAGCTCCTCGACCATGATCTGGTCGTTGGTGTAGATGCAGATGTCTGCGGCGATGCGCAGGGATTCTTCGGCGATGTCGCGGGCGGACAGGTCGGTGTACTTGAGCAGCGCCCGGGCCGCGCCCAGGGCCTGTGGCGCGCCCGACCCGATGGCCAGCACCTCGTCGTCCGGCTCGATGATTTCGCCCGTGCCGCTGATCATCAGCAGGGTTTTTTTATCGGCCACGGCCAGCACCGCCTGGAGGTTGCGCAGGTACTTGTCGGTGCGCCATTCCTTGGCCAGTTCCACGGCGGCGCGGCGCAGGTCCTCGGGGTGGGCTTCCAGGTAGCCTTCGAATTTTTCGAACAGGGCCAGGGCGTCGGCGGCGGCCCCGGCGAAGCCCGCCAGCACCTTGCCGCCGCCCATGCGCCGGATCTTGCGGCCCTTGTGCTTCAGGATGACCTCGCCGTAGGTCAACTGACCGTCCCCGGCGATGGCAGCCTTGTTTTTGCGCCGCACCGCCACGATGGTGGTGGCGCGGATTTGAGGTCTTTCGCCCGTCATAAATGGTCTCCGGAATATGGTGATGAAGTCACCACCTGGTCCTGATCTGGTGAGATTGAACCGGAAAGGGATTATGTAAGTTTGCCTTAAAATCGATGCCTTAATCCCATCTCCGAAGGGAATCAATGTGGGTAGCCACCGGCGCGGCCGTGGGACGTAATCCCTTTTATCGCTTCGCGCGACGATGCACCAACCGTAGAATCCCCGAAGGGGATTAACGTGGGTAGCCACCGGCGAAGCCGGTGGGAACGTGATCTTTTACCCCTGCGACCCTGAAGGGGTCGAACCATGTGGTCGCAGGATCAGATCAAATATTTTTCGTCGAATTCTATCCCAGCTTCTATCAATAATTGCCGCAATTCATCATAGAATGAGACCTTCTTGTGATGTTCTTGCTGGTTGATGATATATTCGATCATTCGCGGCCGATCCGCGGCGCCGTGGGTGAAGGCGCCATAACCGTCCTGCCAGAAATCAAACATGGGAAAAACCTTGTTCTCCTTGATCCACTTCCCCGAACTCAATTTAATTTCTTTGACCAAATCCGATAACCGCAAGCTGGGGTGCAGGGTGGTCAAAAGGTGAATATGATCTTCCACACCGTTGATGCGGTACAGGTGGCAATGGTGGTTTTGGGTGATACCCCAGATATAACGAAACAGATCCTCGCGCCGTTCCGAAGACAACACCGGTTTACGGTCCCGGGTGGCGAACACCAGATGGTAGGTGATTTGGGTGTAGGTGGACATGATAACCTCGATTATTATGGTTCGACCCCCTTAGGGTCGAAAAATAATAAAAGCCACGTTCCCACCGGCTTCGCCGGTGGCTACCTACGTTGCACCCCTTCGGGGTGGTACCCCCAAATATTTAGTTCACGACCGACTACAAATTGCAGTACCTTTGATAAAATGGCCGTTGTTTATGGGTTGTACTTTCTAATAAGTCTTTCAATATCTTCCTTCGCGTCCATACTAGGATCTTTAGGAACTTCCCAAAACTTCTTATTAGCGAGTTCTGCATAGAGAATTCTATTCTTACTGATTGCTTTGGTAACATTTGGAGCTAATTCTTTTCCTTCTACTAATTTCTGACGCAATAATTTGTCCTCGTTGTCAAGTCGAGCTCGAAGAAAATCAACCAATATTGTATGTGCCTGTTTGTAATCTTCGTATTTTCGCATTAGAATTTTATCTACCTCGACTCCAATCCCTAATGTATCAAAAGTGTTTTTTGCTAGAGCACTGGATATAAATTTAGCTTCTTCTATACTTATTTCAGAGCTGATTAACTGATCATTTTGTAGCTCGGAATTTTCGATCCAGGCATTTTCTAAACGTTCAGCAATATGCCTAAGTCCTTCATGGCTGAATTCCTTGGCTGCGAATCGTTTAAAGACAGGATCTCGAAGCTCTGGTCTTCGAATCAATACTTCCAATAAATTACGTTCCTTAATAGGAGAATCCGAGAAGGAGTCTGTCTTTATATTATTGCTGCTGTTGTTTTTATTTCGTTTATTCATTGCCAGCCGCGCGGCCAGTTCCCGCAGCATGGTTTCGGTGGACAGGCCGACCTGAGCGGCCAGGTCCCGGGCGAGCAGTTCCCGCTGAATGCCGTCGCTCACCAGCACCAGGCTGTCCAGCAGTTCCCGAGCCACTTCGGTGCGGGACGGGATCTCCGCCAGCCGCCCCTCCCGGCGAAACAGTTCCACCCGGTAACTGAAGGCGTCGTCCGCCTTTTCAATCAATTCCCCGAACGCCCCGGGCCCTTCCGCGCGGATGAAGCTGTCAGGGTCATGGCCTCCGGGCAGCCCTACCACCCGGACTTCCAGGCCGGCGGCCAGGAGCACGTCGCCGCCGCGCACCGCCGCGTGCGATCCTGCCGCGTCGCCGTCGAACACCAGGATGACCCGGCGGCAGAGACGCCGCAGCAGTCGCGCCTGGTCGGGAGTCAGCGCCGTGCCCGAGGAGGCCACCGCGTGGACGAACCCCCCCTCGTGCACGCGGATCAGGTCCATGTAGCCTTCGACGATCAGGCATTCCCCCCGGCGGCGCACCTGTTCGCGGGCCCATGACAGCCCGTAGAGAATGCTCCCCTTGTGGTAGATGGGGGTTTCCGGGGTGTTGACGTACTTGCCCCCCTCGAATTCCTTCTTCAGCGTGCGTCCCCCGAACGCCACCACCTTGCCCGACAGGTTCAGGATGGGGAACATCAGCCGCCCGCGGAAGCAGTCGAAGATGCGGTCGTTCTTCTGCAGCAGCAGCCCCGCCTGGAGGAAATCCCGCACGTGCAGCCCTTCCCGGGAAAGCTTGCGGACTTCCTGGGTCAGGCCATCCCAGGCATCGGGGGCGTACCCCAGGCGGAAGGTGCGGGCCAGGTCAGCGGTGATGCCCCGCGATTTCAGGTACTCCCGGACCGCGTCGAATTCCGCCCCCTTGTCCTGCATCAGGTGGCGGGAAAACCAGCGGGCGGCGGCGTCGTTGGCCCGGTACAGGGCGTCGAACTGTTCCGGACGGACGTCGGGCGTCTCTTCGGGCAGGGCCACGCTGTAGCGGCGGGCCAGTTCCCGGGCCGCTTCCGCGAAGGAGAGCTTGTCGTGCAACTGCAGAAAGGTGAAGCCGTTGCCCCCTACCCCGCAGCCGAAGCAGTGGAAAATTCCCTTGCCCGGATGGACCGAAAAGGACGGCGTTTTTTCTGGGTGGAAGGGGCATAGACCAAAGTAATTGTCCCCCTTGCGCTCCAACTGCACGTAGCTGGAGATCAGGTCCACGATGTCCGTGGCCTCGCGGATGCGGTCCACCAGGTCGGGTGATAAGCGTGCTGGCATGACGCCGAATGGCCTCTCCTAAAAGGTACGTTTCGAACCCCTCCATAAGATAACCGCTGGCCGGATGAAAGTCAACCGGAAAACCAACCCCTTGCCGTTGTGGGCGGCATTTTCCCCCGAATACCGGCCAGCAGGCGGCACCAACAATATTTTCCCCGGTTAATTCGTATTACGTACAACAACTTAACGAACCGACACACCGGAAATACAAAGTACTCCGGCGGATTTCAACGCGCTGCCCTGGTCCCAGGACTCAGGAGGCGGGTGCGACGCCGGGGATAGATTCATACGAAGGAGTCCATTATGGCCGATTATACCGATGAAACCCGGGTTGATGAGCCCCGTACCGACGTCCGGCGCGACGTCCGCCGCGACGAAGTGGTGCGACGCGACAGCCTGACTGGGCTGGACTGGACGGCACTGATTCTGACCATCGTCGGCGGCCTGAACTGGGGGCTGATCGGCATTTTCGATTTCAACTTGGTCGCCGCCATTTTTGGGTCCATGAGCATCTTGTCGCGGATCATCTATGCCCTGGTGGGTCTATCCGCCCTGTACCTGGCGTTCGTGTCGCCAACCTTCTGCAAGAAGACCACCACGCGAGCCGGGACCGCCTCGCGCATGCCGCGCTGAACCCGCGATGACAACGTACAAGGGGGAGACCACTCCCCCTTGTTCATTCTCCCCCTCTGCCGAGACCGGGACAGGATGAAGTACGTCCTTGCGGCATTGTTTCTGCTGGCCCTGGCCGGAGTCACGCAGGCGCAACCGGCCCCGCCGCCGGTATCTCCCGATACCGCGCTGTGGCGCCCGGCGTACGGTCCGGCGGATCGCGGCCGCAGTTCTGTGCTGTTGACCGTTCCCCTGGCCCGCGACGGGTCGGGTACCAGTTGGCTCCCCGACGCCGCCCTCCAGCGCGACGTTCAGGTCCGGACCCGCGGGTGGTCGGTCCTGGGCCGCGGCTGGATGATCCGGGTCCGCTACGACGTATTCCCGCGCTACCTCCGCCAGGACCTGTTCGATGCGGGGCGGCGCGGCGACGACCGGTTCGGCATTCCCAACTGGTTTCAGATCGCCGGCAGCAATCTGCTGGGAAGACGCAGTCAACTCGGAGCCCGGGGCATGGTGTCCCTGGAACCCATCACCGTCGGCTCCCAAGGCTATCCCCTGTTGTTCCAATCCGGGGAGACCTTCGAGGGCGAACCGCTGATTGACCGGCAGCGTCCCCTGGATTTCTTCGTCGAAACCGCCCTCACCTTCAGCTATGCCCTGAGCTTCAATTCCGGCCTCTATCTCTATGCCGCGCTGCCCGGAGAACCGGCCTTGGGCCCGCCCCGGTATCTGTACCGTTCCGCCTCCGGCAACAATCCCAACGCGCCCCTGGGCTACCAGTGGCGGACCGCGCCGCTCCCTTCCTACGGCGTTATCACCGCTGGATGGCAGTACGGCTGGGCTAAAATTGAAGCTTCCGCCTTCAACGGCCGGATTCCGGACGGTGACCTGTGGAACATTGACCGTCCCGACCTGAATTCCTACAGCGCCCGGCTGTCCTTCAATCCCCACCCTTACCTGGCGGCGCAAGGCTCGCAGGGATTTCTAAACCGCCCGCAACCCCTGGAACCGCAAGTTGACGTGTGGAAGACCTCCGCTTCGCTGCTCTACGACCGCCGCTTCGGCTTGGCCAACCATTGGGCCGGAGCCCTGGTAGGGGAATGGAGCAATCCCACCCGGGGACCCAGCCTGCAAGCCTACCTCCTGGACAACCATCTGCAATGGGGTGATTTCGCCGCCTACGGCCGCCTGCAACTGGTGCAGAAATCCGACCGGGAACTGGGCCTGGAAGATCTGGATGGCCGTGTCTTCCGGGTCGCCGCCCTGACCCTGGGTGCGGCGCAGGGGATATTCTCCTTCGGTTCTTTCGCCGTCCAGGTGGGCGCCCAGGGAACGGTATTCCGCCCGGAAGCGGAGCTGCGCCCGGTCTACGGCGACTGGCCGGCGTCCGCCCAGGTGTACCTGCGGCTGTCTCCCAAGCTGGTGTTCTGGAGCCCGCTGGGGCGTTACATCCTGGAGCCGGGGCAGATCTGACCATCCGCAATATCTCACTTTACGCTGGACTTGCGGCGCCGGTTTTCGTTTATTATGCCGGTACCCAATCAAACCTCCCGGAAACCCCATGGAATCACCAAGCTGGACTCCCCAGGCCCCCTTCGCCGTGACGGTGTGCGACGAGCGTGGCGTCATTCTGGACCTGAACGATCGGGCCGCGCAGGTCTTCGCCGCTGACGGCGGCCGCGAGTTGATCGGAAAAAACGTGCTGGACTGCCATCCCGAACCGGCCCGGACCAGGCTGCGGCAAATGCTGCAGGACGGCTCCGTCAACTGCTACACCATTGAGAAGCACGGCGCGAAAAAGCTGATCTACCAGGCGCCCTGGTACCGCGACGGACGGTTTGCCGGCATCGTGGAACTGTCCCTGGATCTTCCCGCCGACATGCCCCACTTCATCCGGCGCTGACGGCGGAGCTCCCTCCGCCGTTCCCGGAACCCTTTCTTTTCCTGCCAACAGTTGGCTGCGCTCCGGTGTATATATAGTGAATTCCAGTTCAACCGGATCCCCCGGACATCCCCGCAATACCTTTCGTTCGGAACCTTCTTATGGCGCCTGCCGGCGCCCCCCTCCGTTCCGGTCGTGACCACCAGCATCGGATATTCCACGTCCCGTTCACTTACTTTTCCCTGGATTACCCGCACTTCCGGCCCCTGCTCGTGCGGCAGCCGGCCATTCTAATTCCCGCCGTGAAGCTTCGCCCCACCGGCGCCCGCTGCGCGTTCCCGGAGCGACGGCTCCGGCACCCCTCGGGGGGAAGCCGGCAACGGCTGTTGTCACCTCATTATCTATTATTTCAGGAGGCAAATTCCCATGATGAAAAAAGCCCTGTTGGTAGGCCTCAACTCCTACATGAACCTTCCCACCATGTCCCTGCAGGGCGCCGTCCGCGACGTCCAGGACATGGAAACCATGATGAAGAAGCATATGGGCATGGGCGACAGCGACATCATCAAGCTGACCGACGCCCAGGCCACCAAGGCCAACATCATGATGCAGATGCAGCAGATGATGGACATGGCCAAGTCCAACCAGATGGATCACCTGATGATCATGATGGCGGGACACGGCACCATCATGCCCGACGTCATGGGCGAAGATCCCGACCGCGCGGACATGGCCTTCTGCGCCCACGACCTGGCCCAGATGGGGCACCGCTGGGATCCCAAGACCATGATCACCAGCGAGGACATGGTCCAGATGATGATGGGCATGCCCAAGACCGTGATGGTGGAAATGATCATGGATATGGGCGTCAGCCCCATGATGATGAAGCCCATGGACATGATGATGGATCGCACCCCCCGCTATATGCCGCCGCCCACCCCGGAAGCCATGATGGAGATGGAAGGGCGCATGATCCGCACCATTCCCATGATGATGATGGAAATGGGAATGATGAACATGATGAACATGGCCGTCTGGATGGCCTCCCGGCCTGATCAGATGGCCATGGAAATGCCCCTGGACGGCGCTGTGCGCGGGGTGATGACCCACATGATGATGAAGGTCATGGACTCCACCCAGAACCGGATGTCGCGCAAGGAGATGCTCATGCGCCTGCGGGCCAACATGAAGGAGATGCACATGATGCAGATCCCGCAGATGGAAGCCACCATGACCATGAAGAACATGCCCATGGGCTCCATGTAATTCCATGCGGGCCGCGCTGGCGGTCCAGAGCCCAGCCTTCCCCGGAGCTTTGCCGGTACGGAGGCTGGGCTTTTCTTTGTCTCTTGGCGGAGAGTGAAGGGGCGCGATTTCTCGCGCCCCTTGGTCATCGTGCAGCTCCGCCGCGGAAAGCGTTTGAGTGTCTGCGTCACTTCACCAGCGCCAGCTTCTGCACGCCGGTGAAATTCCCCGCCGTCATCCGGGCGAAATAGATCCCGGAAGGCAGCATGGAGGCGTCGAAGGTCGCCTCGTGCGCCCCGGCTTCCCGCCAGCCGTCCACCACCGTGGCCACCTGGCGGCCGGCGGTGTCGTACACTTTCAGGCTGACGTAGCTCAGGTCGGACAACTGGAAGCGAATCGCCGTGGCCGGATTAAAGGGATTGGGGTGGGCCCCATGCAGCGCCGGCGCCTCGGGCATGACCGGTTCGTACAGCGGCTCCTCGACCAGGCCGGCCAACGCCTCCGCCGGTCCGGTGACCACCTCGTACGGCCGCATCATTTCGTGGTCCTCATGCTCCAGAATGTGGCAGTGCCAGACGAACAGGCCGGGATAGTCCTGGAAGCGCTGGATGATGCGGGTCATGGTGCCGGGGAAGGCATGGAAAGTGTCCTTCCAGCCCATCTCATTGGGCTGCGGGGGCGCGGGTGGGCCGGTGAAGATCAGGGTATCCTCTTCCATGTAGGCTTCCACGTCGAAGGGCTGCCGGTCGAGGATCTGGAACTGCACCAGGTGGAGGTGAATGGGATGGACATCCTCCGTCAGGTTCAGAATGCGCCAGATTTCGGTGCTGCCCAACTGGGGATTTTCGGTGATGGGGTCGTCCCAGTGCATGCCGTTCAGCAGCAGAAGCAGGTGTCCCATGCCCTCTTCCTCTTCCAGGGTCAGATCCCGGATCTCCTTGGCGGAATTCTCGGGGATGGGGATTACCGGCCGCAGGGACGCAGGGATGGTATAGGGATCGGCGACCACGGTATCCTGCACTTCGAAGAGCATGATTTCCGGCAGCGGCTCCTCGTCCTCGTATTCCCCAAAGCCCTTAAAGGGAGATTTGGCGTTGTTGTGCAGGACGAAGTACTGCCCCTGGTATCCGGCAAAATCAATGATCACGTCGAAGCGTTCCCCGGGAGAGACGAGCAACCGCAGAGTGTCGGGGTCGCCCGGCTGGTTGATGGCCACCGGCGCGGGCAGCAGGCCGCCGTCCGTGCCGATTTGCCAGAACACCGGCCCTGCGACCAGGGGTTCGATGATATTGCCGGCCGAATCGCTCTCGAACAGGCGCAGGCTGAAGAAGCGGGAATTAGCCCCGCCCAGGAAGCGGAAGCGGTACTTGCGCGGTTCCACCGCCAGGCGCGGCCAGACCTTGCCGTTGATCACCGCGGTGTTGCCGAAGAACTCCGGCGCGATCTCCTCCGGGTACATCAACTGTCCGCTGGTGTAGAAGGAGCGGTCCTGCAGCGCGACGGGGATTTCATAGGGGCCCTGGGGCAGGTTCAGGCGGCCTTCCCACTTGTCCCGCAGCAGGTAGAACGCGGCCAGCCCCGCCTGCACGTTCAGGCGGGTGATGCCCAGCGCGTGGTCGTGATACCACAGGGTGGCGGCGGGCTGCTTGTTGGGGTAGAGGTAGTCCACATAATTGCCGGGGGTGAACCAGTCTTCCGGGTAGCCGTCCACGTCGGCGGGGATGTGGCCCCCGTGAAGGTGCACCACGGTGCGGACTTCGGGGACGCCGCCCGCGCCGTGCACGGTGGTGTCTACGGTCAGCAGGTGGTCGGTGGGTAGCTGGTTCCACCACCGCACCAGCACCTTTTTATTACTGAACGCTTCAATGGTGGGGCCGGGGAAGGTGCCGTTGTATCCCCAGACCGTAGTGGGGGGGATCTGGGAGTGCAACTGCTGCTGGAACTCGGTCATGGTGATCTCGTAGTAGGTGGCTCCCTGGACCTGGCCCATGGACGTGGCGACTCCAGGGAGGGGCAGGGGATCGATGTACTTGTCCAGGGTGGTAGGGTCCAGGGGGATTTGGGCCCACAGTGCCGGGACCAGGGCCAGGCAGATGACCGCCAACGTCAACCCAATACGTATAGATACCTTGTAGGAAGCCATAGTATTTTACCTCCTTGCGTGACATTGCATACTGGTGGGAATTTTGAGGTTAAATGAACTTGGACAGTTAAAGATAGATGTGATATAGAATTGCGAGTGAGACGTAGTATCATATACATAGAAGGCCAGCATTCTAAACTACGCAGGAGTGGGATAACTGTTGGAGCTGCTTCCGGCGTGCGCTGAAGCGCAGATTTCCCTTGATTTTCCCCCGGTGTGATGGTATCCTCATATCTGCCGGAAGTACTCGCCGGAAATGTCATGCAGGAGGCCCCATGGCCCGATGGAAACCGCCGCCCCCCGCCAAAATCTACGAAGCCCTGACCGCGGTGGCCGACGGCCGCGTCCGGCGCACCGATGAAAGCCGCGCCGAAGTCGTCTCTTCCGACGGGACGCGCACCTACATGGTGCGCTGGTCGCCCGACCGGAAACAAATCGCCTCCAACGACAACGCTTCGATCTGGCAGGGATACACCGGTTATCCCATCATCGCCGTGCTCATGGCCTTGGGCGAGTTGGATTACCGCCCGGAGATCGCGGCGCTCCTGGCCGGCCTCCCCTGGAAGCAGATCAACCGGCGGGTGCGCAACGACTGGGACCGGGCGGTGGAGGAGACTTTGGCGGAGCTTCGTGCGCGAGGGGTGGACACGGAGGCCATCCGGGAGGAAGTTAAACGCCTGGGGGAAAAACTGGAAGGGTTGGAACTGGAGAAGCTGCCCGGGCGGGGGGGCGGGAGCCGGCGAGAGGGATGAGGCGCGCCTACATGGTGCTATCTTGAACCCAAAACAGAGTCATGCGGGCATAGCCAGGCGATGACTCTGTCCCGGGATGTTGTATTCCGGTTAACTGACAGATCTTTAGGACACGGTGAGGGCGGAGGTACAGATCCACAGGCGTAACCGCCTATTCCAGCTCCACCACCGTCACCCCGAATTCCCCTTCTTCCGGCCGGCCGAAACGGAAGGATTTGATTCCCGGCCAGCGCCGCAGCACTTCCTGCACGCGGGTGCGCAACGCCCCCGTTCCCTTGCCGTGGATGATGCGCACCGACTTCCACCCCGACACCGAGGCGTCGGCCAGGTACTTCTCCACCGCGAAGGCGGCCTCGTCACCGGTCATGCCGCGCAGGTCCAGCTCGTAAGTCAGGGGCGCGGCGTCCGTCAGGGAGACGCGCACCGCCGGAGCCGCTTCCCCCCGGGGCGGCGTGGACGACGTCAGCTTGCCGGCGTCAATCCACAGGTGCATCCCCCCGACTTCCAACTGGGCTTCGCGGCCGTCGCGCTTCAGGGCCAGGACCCGTACCGGGTCGCGCAGGCCCTCCATCCGCACCCAATCCCCCACCTGGAAGGCCGGTCCGGCCGGACCGGTTTCCGCCGCTTCCTCCGGCGCCGGCGGTTTCAGGATGGCCGCCACCTGCTCCTTTTCC
>QZKQ01000117.1 GCA_003599535.1 Candidatus Zixiibacteriota bacterium
GCCCTCCGGGAACCATCCCGAAGGGACCACTGCGTGGGAAGCATGCCACCACCCCTTCTGCCGTTAAGTAGATTAATTACTTTATGACCATCAGTGGATGGTATGATCATAGCCCAGGAACGGTTACGTCCGTCCCCTGACGGATATTCCCGGGCGGGGTGGGAGGCGATAAATTCGTGGCCGTTACAGGCAGCCACCCTGCGAGATCCGGTGAAGACTTCGAAAATGACAAGGGCCCGTCCAATGGACGGGCCCTTGCGGCTATGGGAGGGTAGCCGGTACTCTACTTGATCAAGGTCAGAGGCCGGGTGAAGGCCAGAGATCCCGCCTGCAGGCGGCACAGGTATGTACCGCTGGGCAGGTTGCCGGCGTTCCAGGTCACCTGGTGCGTGCCGGCGGGCCGCAGGCCGGAGGCCAGTTCCTGCACGAAGCGCCCGGCCGCATCGTACACCGCCAGGTACACCGGGGTGGCTTCCGGCAGAGTATAGACGATGGCCGTTTCCGGGTTGAAGGGATTGGGATAATTGGGCTGCAGGCCGAAATCCAGCGCCAGGGCGGGAACGGTCGCCGTCACTTCCGGGGAATAGGTGGCCGAGCCGTCCAGGTCAATCTGTTCCAGCCGGTAGCGGTAGGCGCATCCGGCCTGGGCGGTGGCGTCGGTGTAGGTGTAGTCGTGCGGTTCCACGGACGAGCCGTGCGCGGCAATCAGCGGGCTGACCGCGGCCCAGGATCCCGCTTCGTCCATACGCTGCACCACCCAGCCGTAGGATTCGATTTCGCTGGCAGTGGTCCAGGTCAGAGTCACCCCCTGCAGGCTCGAGGAGGCGGTGAAGGCGGCCAGCACCACCGGGGTGGCCGGTCCGGAGGGATAGTAGAAGGCGCCGCAGTCGTTGCGGGTTCCGTCGGGATCATTATACTGGGGGTCCGGGTTGCCGGAGCTGATGGCTGCCGAGGGAGCGGTCAGGTGGTAGTCGTAGGGCGTGCCGCCGACGTAGGCCGGATTACCGGTCAAATCGCCGGTCCCGGGCAGGACGTTCAGGTAGTCGCCCCCGGTGTTTTCATGGAAGAGGTTGTAGGACAGCACCGGAGCGCAGATCCCCGCCACCGCGAACCCTCCGCCACAGGCGGTGTAGGAGATGATGTTGTTCATGAAAATGGGGGCGGAACCGTCCACCACCTGCATACCGCCGCCGCTGTAGGCGGCAGCGCAGTTGTGACTGATGGTGTTGTTGATGATGGTGGGATTGGATTCCGTGTAAAGACGCATGCCACCGCCGTCGCCCATGGCCGTGTTGTAGCTGATGACGTTGCGCGTGATGGTGGCGTGGGAATGCTTCAGGGCGATGCCGCCGCCGTGCCCGGCGAAGTTGAATTCGATGTAGTTGGAATCCACCACGGCTTCATCGCTGTTCTTCAGCAGCATGCCGGCGCCGCAGCCGGGCGATCCGGTGGCATTGTTGACGATGGTGTTCAGCTCAATGACGGGATCGCCGCCGTCGCTGAAGATGCCGCCGCCGCCGTCCAGGGCATAGTTTTCCTGGATGACGTTGGAACGGATCCGGGGCGAGGCGTTGATCAGGTAGAAGCCGCCGCCGACGTAGAAATCGCCGTAACCGGGCTGATAGAGATGCCCCGAACCGTTACGGATGGTGAAGCCCAACACCAGAGCGGCTTCGCTCTCGCCGCTGGTCATGACCACCACGCTGCCGCTCGAATCGCCGTCCAGAACCGTATTCAGGATATCCGTGGTGTCGGCGGAGAACAGGTAATGGCTGGTGATCACCAAGTCCTTGCCCATGAGGTCAACGGATCCGTGGTACACCCCGGTGTCCACCAGCACGGTATCCAGATTGACCGCGGCATTGATGGCTGCCTGAATGGTCGTGTAACCGGTCGGCACGTGCAGAGTCGTGCCCCATGCCGCCGTCACTCCGAATACCACCAGGAAACCAAGCAGTAAACAAACTTTTAGCATCTGCATTCGCTACCCTCCCACTTTCAGGATTCCCCCCAACGCGATCCCCGCGCGGAGTCATTCGTGGCTGTGTTAAAAATAACGCATGCTTATATCAGTAATTTACGAAATTTCCAGGCCTGTTGTCAAGCAAATTCTATCCTGAAAGAAAAAATATTACCCTTGATAAGGGCAAATTATGCCCATCCCCACGCTGAAAATTTACCCATAAACAGACCCGAAAGCTGTGTTCTTGATCACAGGGGTACAGATTTATAGCGAGGAGGGGGCCGGCAGTGAGGCGGGCCCTTCTGCTTGGGGTGTCATGGCAAGTCAGATTGATTGAGGGGGTCATCCCAGTGCCCCGGAGGGGCACCCGGATCCACGTTGCACGCGGTCTGGAATGACATCCGAAGGAAACGACCGTGACTGACGTAACCTGTCATTACAGAGATCCGAGAGCCGGGAGCTGAGAGCCAGACCCTGACGGATCGGGAAAATGTTATGCCGGGGTGTAGAACATTCCCAGGATGACGCCGAAAACGAGGTGAGCCAGCACGATGGAAAGGGGGGTGCGCGGGCCATAGTGCAGCCCCAGGAATCCGGGCGGTTCCAGTTGGCGCACCACGGTGGGACCGCGCTGCTCCCCGGCCATGCGGGGGTGCATGCCGGGCAGGGCGGGCATGCCCGCGGTCAGCACGAAGCCGGCGTGGACCAGCCCGATCAGGGCGCCGAACCACCACGTGGCCTCCCCCAGGGTTTCGAAAGCGGCGGCATA
This sequence comes from Candidatus Zixiibacteriota bacterium, assembly GCA_003599535.1. Lineage (GTDB taxonomy): Bacteria > Electryoneota > B3-LCP > B3-LCP > B3-LCP > SURF-9. Next base: position 2,733 of record QZKQ01000117.1, read on the forward strand.
GATCAGGGAAAAGATCCAGCCGTTGACCAGGTGGATCATAAAGCCGATGACCTTGGCGCGGTCGCGGTCGGGCGTGAACATGGTGCCCAGCAGGTAGGGAAGGTTCATGCGGGTCAGCCCCAGGCCCTGACTGCCGGCGGCCAGCGCAGTCAGCACCACCGTGGCGGCGAACCCCCAGATCAGCCAACTGCCCCAGTTCATGCTTCCACCCTTTCTCGCCGGCGTCCCGTCGAATCCGCAGATTCTTGCTCCCGCCGCTCCAGGGACAGCGCCGCGTTGATTAGTCCCACGTGAGTGAAGGCCTGGGGAAAATTGCCCAGCGCCGCCCCGGTGCCGGGATCCACCTCTTCCCCATACAGGCCCAGATCGTTCGCGTAGGCCAGTTGGCGCTCGAAGGCGGCCCGGGCTTCTTCCGAACTGCCGCCGCCGCGGGCCAGGAAATCCACTGCCCAGAAACCGGAAATGCCGAAGGCGCCTTCCTGCACCTCACGGCTGTGCTCGTAGCGATGGAGCAGTCCCGGACCCGCATGCAGCCGTTCGCGGACCCTGCGCCCCGTGGCCTGCATCCGGGGGGAAGCGGCTTCAGTGAAACCGTAGTAGGGGAACAGCAACAGGGCCGAGTCCATGGCCTCGCCGTCCAGGGTCTGGGTGTAGGACTGCAGCCGGGAGTTCCAGCCGCGGGTTTCCACCTCTTCCCGGATGGCGGCGGCATGCTCGCGGTAGAGATCCACCGGAATCTTCTCCAGGGCGCCTCGCCGGTGCAGTTCCAGGAGACGGTCCAGGGCGGTCCAGCACAGCACCCGGGAATGGGTGTAATGTTTCGGTTCGTCGCGGGGTTCCCAGATACCGTGATCCGGTTCGCGCCAGTGGCGGCAGACGTACCGGCCGAGGCCGCGCAGCAGCGTCTGCGTCTCGCCGTCCAGCTTTCCGTCGCGGCGAACCACCCGGGTCACGGCGTCAATGACCTCGCCGTAGACGTCCAACTGCAGTTGATGGTAGGCGGCGTTGCCCCGCCGCACCGGGCGGGAATCGTGGTAGCCGCGCCAGTGATCCAGCTCCCGTTCCGGACCGGGGTCGCGGCCGTACACGTCGTAGAGCACTTTCAGTTCGGGCAGAGTCAGGCGGGTGGCGTGCAGCAGCCAGGCGGCGAAGGCTTCGGCATCTTCCCTGAACCCCAGGCCCTCCAGGGCGCGTACCGTCAGGGAGGCGTCGCGCAGCCAGCAGTAGCGGTAGTCCCAGTTCAGGTCGCCGCCGATCCGTTCGGGCAGCGAGGTGGTGGGCGCGGCAATAACGGCGCCGGAAGGGGCATAGACCATCAGCTTCAACGCCAGGGCGCTGCGCGCCACTTCCGCGCCGTAGGGACCGCGGTAGGACAAGCCGGCCATCCAGCCGCGCCACCAGCGGACGGTGCGCTCGAGACTTTCCCCGGCAGCCGGCCCCAGGGGCGAGTAGGCCGCCGGCCCCTGCTCGTGCCAGGTCAGGGAGAAGTGCAGTTTCCGGCCGGGGCTCAGGCGGATCCGGGCGGCGGCACGGCCGTCGTCCAGCAGACGCAAAGACTCCTCCCCCTGCAGGGCGAGCAGGCGCGATCCCATGTCGAGGCGCAGGCCGAAAGGCCCGTGATCGCGCAGGGTGAAGCGGCGCCGGCCGTAGTCCGGTCGCGGGGCGAAGATGATCTCGACCTCTTCTTCCCCCGAAACGCACTCCACCCGCCGCAGGATTTCATTTTCCGGCAGCAACCGGCGGCGCTTGCCGGCTTCGGAATCGGCCGGCATGAAATCCGTCAGCACCAGCTCGCCGCCGGCGGTGTGGAAACGAGTCTCCAGGACATTGGTATCGTCCAGGTAGCGTCGCTCGGCGCGGAACGGGCCGGACGGCGCAATGCTCCAGCGGCCGCCTTGCTCCGGATCCAGCAGGGCGGCAAACAGGGAGGGGCTGTCGAAGCGGGGCCAGCAGAGCCAGTCTATGGACCCGGAGCGGGATACCAGCGCCGCCGACCGGCCGTCGCCGATCAGGCCATAATCCGCAATGGGAGAATAAGGGTTGGACATGGCTGGGGACCGCCCACTTTACCGCAGGGGACGCCGCAACAAGCCCAGGCCGCCTTCGATGGCGCCGGGCAAAGCCAACGGCACCAGGGCCAGGTTCAGGGTGGAGGTCAGGAATCGGGATAGATCGAAAGGCTGCTTCCGGCGGGAGACGTCGGCCAGGTAGCGGACCGAATCCACCGCCCCCGACAGGACGGATACGCCCAGCAGCAGGTCGGGAACCGGCTTGACCCCGCGGCGCTTGCGGCCCAGGCTCCAAGCCAGGTTGGCGGCCAGGAACGCCAGCCCCAGGGGGCTGGTGGGCAGGGCGAAAGGATTGAACAGGCGCATGGTGGCTCCCGCGATGTTATAGTGAGGGCAAAGTTACGGCTCTACCGGTTCGCGGCGGCGCGGAGGCGGAGTGGACACGGCCATCTCCGTGCGCTGCATGGTGCCGGCGAACATCAACCCCAGGGGCAGCCCGTAAAACAGGGCGTGCATCATGGCCTGCATGAACTGCGGAGTCTCCAGGAACCAGGGGTAGATCATCCGGGCGATGATCTGAAAATTGATGAACCACAGCAGCAGGCCATACCCGAATCCGATAACCGCCTGGGACCCCATGCTGGCGCGGTGAGCCGGCGGCAGGCCGATATTGATCAGGCCGTAAATGAAGCCGAACACGGCCGACAGGAGCAGGTGAATGATCAACCCGAGGAACACGGCCGTGCCCAGGGACATGCCGGTCAGGGCCGTCTGCCCCAACAGCACGCTGGCGAACATCCGAAGGGGCATGAACACTGGCATCCCCATGATGGCCGCTCCCACCATTTCCATGATCATGAAAATAATCCCGGCCAGGAGGCCGTACCAGGCGCCCCGGCTCAAGGTCCGATTGGATACAGTGGCCATGAGTTTCTCCTTTTGTTAAGCAAACGCAACTGCAAACTGCCTCGAAAAGGAACTTTGGGCCCGGTTTGAACTTTCTTCCCTGCGTCAGCCTCCAGATTCCAATTCTGAAGCCTTCCTCCGCCGCGGCCGGGGGAAGGCCCGGCGGTATTCGGCCCGCTGCGCGTTTTCCGCGTACATCAGCCCCAGGGGCAGCCCGTAGGCCAGCGCGTGAACCAGGGCGTGCAGCCATTGGGAGGTTTCCAGAAACCAGGGGTAGGCGGCCCGGGCGATGATCTGAAAGTTGATCAGCCAGATCAACAGACCGTACCCCAAGCCCATGACAGCCTGTCGTTCCGAATGCGCCTGGACCGCCGGGGAGAGCCGGGCATTGATCAGTCCGTAAAGCAGTCCGAAGAACGCCGCCAGCGCCAGGTGGGTGATGACTCCGGCCAGCGCCGCCAGCCCCAGGGACATGTCAGCCAGCGCCGCTTCGCCCAGGACCACGCTGGCGGACATGCGCAGCGGCATGAAGACCGGCATGGCGATGATCGCCGCGCCGAGCATTTCCACCAAACCGAAAACGATCCCGGCCAGGACGCCCGTGAGGGCGCCTCGGCCCGCAGATCGTAAGATCGTTGTTGCCATGGATTTTCCTTGATCTTCCGATATATCCTGTGAATATTCCTTTTTTTCCAAAGTGCTTCCGGTTAATCCATTATAGCCAGGGAATATCTATCGTTTGCCTTGGTAATGTGCCTGTTTTTCCGATTTTTCCTGTCATCCGTTACTGATGCACCGGTTCCGCCGGCTCGGTTCTGGGAACCTCCTGTTCGGGCAGCACCTTGCGCTGGCCTTCAGCGAACATGTAGGCCAGCGGTAAACCGTAAAACACCGCGTGCAGAATGAACTGCGGCCAATGCGCCGTATCCAGAAACCAGGGGTAAGCGATACGGGCGATGATCTGAAAATTGACCAGCCACAACATAAACCCGTAAAAGGCTCCCAGGGGCGCCTGGGTTCTCCACCGGGATCGGATTTCGCGGGGCATCCCGGCCATGATCCAGCCATAAATCAAACCGAACAGCGCCGACAGCGCCAAGTGGACAGCAATCCCTATCACGGCGGCCGGCAAGGGCGGCAGGGTAAAAGCCGTCTCACCCAGCACCACCCCGGCGGCGTAACGCATCGGTTGCAGCACCACGATGCCTTGAATGCCGGAAGCGACAATTTCCACTGAGCCGAAAAGAATCCCCGCGAAAAATCCGAATAATGCGCCCTGGCTTAAGGAACGTTTGAATACCGAGGGCATGGTATTATCCTTCCCATGAATACACACCGTCTGCATAATTGATACGAAAGACTTGGCCGACTTACGGGAAGACCGCCTCCAGCGACGGGAAAAAGCCTCGAAAAGCCGGTGCGTGGCCTGATTTCCTGTGTATATTATGCACCGGAAATGGCGGGAGAAAGGCGATGATCGTAGTGTATCAGCGGGTTAGCCGGGCGGAAGTACGGGTGGCGGGGGAGGTGCGCGCCCGCATCGGCCGGGGAGCGCTGCTGCTGGTCGGCGTGGCGGTGGATGACGACAGCGAGGCGGCGCGGTGGATGGCGGGAAAAGTGGCCGGCCTGCGGGTCCACGAGGACGCCGGCGGGAAGCTCAACCTGGCCCTGCCGGACGTGGGCGGCGAAGCCCTGGCGGTGTCTCAGTTTACCCTGCTGGGAGATGCGCGCAAGGGGAAAAGGCCTTCCTTCGTCCGGGCGGCCGGGCCGGAAACCGCCGAGCCGCTGTTCGTGCGCTTCGTGGAATTCCTGCGGGCCGAGGGGGTGCCGGTGCAGACCGGTGTCTTCGGCGAGCACATGGAGGTCGAACTGGTAAACGACGGCCCGGTGACGGTGATCGTACAGAGCCCGTGAAGGGGGTAAGGAGAAACCCGGAATAAAAGGGGCGGCCACACCGGGCCGCCCCTTTTATTTGGTTGGAAAGTTGCAAAGTTGGAGAGTTCGAAAGTTATTTGAGCAGCACCATCTTCATCGTCGCGGTGAAGTTCCCCGCGCTCAGCCGCGCGAAGTAGATCCCTCCGGCCAGGCCGGAGGCGTCGAAGGTCACCTCGTGATTCCCCGCGTCCCTCCACCCCTCCACCAGCGCCGCCACCTCGCGGCCGGCGGAATCATACACCCGGAGACGGACGCGGCCGGAAGCCGGGAGCTGGTAGCCGATAGCCGTCACCGGGTTGAACGGATTGGGGGCGGCGGACAAAGTGAATGCCTCCGGCATGGCCATGGTCCGTCGGCTGACGGACGGCCCTCCGATTTCCCCCGGGAAGGGCTCTCCCGTACAGGACCAGTTTTCACCAGCCCCCAGCCCCCCGTCCCCGGCCCCTTCCTTGGTGTAGGTGAAATACGAGCTGTCCCACTTGGCAGCGGGGTACTGGCCCACGTAGCCGCAGTAGAGGTATTCCCCCGGGGCGGCGGTGGAAGGGACGTTCTGGAAGCGCTGCCGGCTGACGTTGGCTCCGGCGGGCAGGTAGAGGGTCAGCGGCCCCAGGAGCGGCCCCTGCCAGGTGCCGGCGGGCACGCGCTGCATGATCCAGGCGTTGAGGGAGAAACCAGCCGTGCCGGTATTGGCCACCGTGGCGGTAAATTCAAAGCTGCCCCCGGCGGCGGGGATCTGGATGGGGGGATTGACCGGCGTCAGCGTCACTTCGATGGGCGGCGGACCGCTCAGAATGGTGAAGGGGGCCGGGGTCACCGCCTGAACGGTGGACGTCCCGGAAGTCACGCTGTAGCGCAGGTGGCAGTCGGAAGAGGTCGGCACCGCCGGCACGGTCCACTGATGACGGCCGTCGTTGGGCCGGTTGGAGGCCACCACGGTCCAGGGGCCGGAAGCGCCGCTGGTGGACAGTTCCACCGTCACCGTCGAAGCGGCGAACCCGGGCACGGCCGAGATCCAGTGGATGAAGCGCGCCTGGCCGGACTTGAACACTTCCCCGCCGCGAGGGTAGCAGGGCATGACGGACAGGGTCTGCGCCGGGGTGGTCTCCCGGAAGCACCAGGGATGGCCGCCGCCCTCGTAGGTTATGTCGGCGAAACCGTTGTGGTCCACGTCGCCGCCCACCCGGAAGGCCTGCAGCACGCCGATGGGCACCGTCGCGGCCAGAGTCCAGTTGCCCGCGCCGTCGCCGGTCCAGATCCGGATCTGGTTGCCTCCACCCAGGGCCACGTCACAGAAACCGTCTGAATTCATGTCCCACAACTGCGCGTACCCGGAAACGCTGGTGGCCGGTAGACCGCCGCTGAAGTCCACCCAGGAGTTGGTCGCCTCATCGAAGCAGTGAACGTACAGGGCGTTATTGGCCACCCAGGCCAGGTCCATTCCCCCGTCCCCGTCCACGTCCCCCAGGGCCACGCCATGGCGGTTGTAGGAGCCGCTGCCCGGCGGCAGATTGTAATCCGCGTTGGTGAACTGGCCGGTGCCGTCCCCGAAAAAGACCGTGCCGTTCTGGTAGGCGGTAGCCAAGTCCAGGTTGCCGTCCCGGTTGATGTCGCCAAAGACGATGTGCATGCCGCAGTTGCCGGTGACCACGGCGTCGGCGTGAGTCCAAGTGCCGTCGCCGTCGTTCAGGTACACCATCAGGGGATTGCCGTAGCCGAAGGAGGTGGAGCCGATATCCAGGTCGCCGTCGTTGTCCACGTCGCCAAAATCCGTGGCGAACATACCCCAGTTTTCTCCTTGTGACGCCAGGTTGTCGTCCCAGGGGGTCCAGTTCTGCCCGGTGCCGTCCCCCAAGGCCACCTCGATCAACTGGTCGCCAAAATCGGTGCTCGAATAGTCATGGTGCATGGCGTACCCGGCGTCGGGCAGGCCGTCGCCGTTAACGTCCCCAATGGCGATGCCGCCGTAACCGAAATTCCCGTTCTGGTACACGCTCCAGCCGCCGCGGCCGTCGCCGAAGTAGACCGCAATCCCATGTTCCTGGGTGTTGATGAAGGGGCTGCCGTGGTCGCCGATGGTGACCAGGTCCGGATTGCCGTCGAGGTTCACGTCGGCCATTTCCAGTTCCGTGCGGCCACTCTCCCACGCGGGCCATTCGAGCCCGCTGGAAGAAGGTGCATAATCCAATGCTCCGGCCGTTCCCGCCAGGGTCAATGCTGCCGTCAATGCTGCGATCTGGGTAAGCCGCTTTCCCGTAAACCGTTTCATCGGTGCCTCCCTTTGGACAGAACTGTGACTGCAATATAACAATATACTACATTGCGGAGCGTAAATCAAGCAAAAAGCTCGGGGGGTGATATTTTAATCCATGACGGCAGGCAAAAGCGCCGGATCGCAGGGATCCGGCGCTATGTTGAGAACTAACGGGGCGGCAGCGGGGTCTACGGTTCCGCGCCGGTGTGGCATTCGTAGCAGCCGATTTCCCGCCAGGCTTCGCCGATGTCCACCGGGTGCACGAATTCCAGGCCGGTTTCGGGATCGTCGGCCGTCATCAGGCTGTCGGGCGGCCCCTGGGCCAGAATGGCGTGGCAGGAGGTGCAATCGCGCTTGATCCGGTTGCCGGTTTCCGCCACGTGATGGCCGTCGTGGCAGCGGAAGCAGCCCCGGTCAATGGAATGCCCGATATGATTGTGGTGGGTGTCCCAGCGGGTGTTCATCACCGGGAAATGGTAGGTGGAGTAGATCCCCTGCAGGGTGGATATCGCCTGTTCCACCACCGGCGGCGGAGCGACACTGTCCGGCAGGGTTTCGTAGGCTTCGCTCACGGCGGCGGCGATGGCGTCCATCGCCTGGCCGGTGGTCTCATATTCCTGCGCCAGGACGTTCACCCCCAATTCCTTGATGCCCGGCAGCCGGGGGTCCAGGCGCCTGGTGTTCAGCGCCAGGTCCACGGACCGGTCCGGCGGATCGAAGATGTGCGTGGGGCGGTTGTGGCAGTCAATGCAATCCATGACGTGCAGGGGTTGTGAATTTACCAGGTTGGAATCGGGGGGATTGTTTTCGTCAATGAAGATCTGCGACTGCCCGGTGGCCAGGTCGGTGAAGCGCACCCAGGGGATGTCCTGGTTGGCGGAATCGGTGGCGATGAATTCGATGCGGTTGGCGATGTTCATGTGCCAGTGGATCCCGGCAGTCTGGGCCGTGGCCGGCGAGCCGCCCCCGATTTTGATCAGCATGTTGATGCGCCAGGGAGTACTCTCTTCATCGTAGAGGTGATGCGTCCAGAGCCGCTGTTTCTTGCCGAAAAAGGCGGTGGGCCAGTGGCACTGTTCGCAGGTCTCCTGGGCCGGGCGCAGATTTTCGATGGGGGTGGGAATGGGCCGGGGGTAGATGTTGGTCAGGGTGGCGTACACCTGGTACAGGCCGGACAGCTTGGACCGGACGAAGAAGCCGGCTCCCGGACCCACGTGGCATTCCACGCATTCCACCCGGGCGTGGGGGGAATGGGTGTAGGCCGTGTGTTCCGGTTCCATCACCTGGTGGCAGAGCGTTCCGCAGAATTCCGTGGTTTCCGTGTAATGATACGCCTGGAAGGTGCCCAGGGCGGAAACCAGGAGGAAGGCGAACAGGCCGATGTTAAAGACGGTCAGGTGCCAGCGGCTCTTGGGATTATTCAGGTCAATGACGGGGAAAAGCGCTTCCGTGCGGCGGCCGGTGCGGATCCGGCGGCGGCGTTCCAGCACGGCGCCCACCGGGATCAGGATCAACCCCAGGACCAGGAACGGCGGCAGAATCAGGAAGGCGACCAGCCCGAAATAGGGGCTCTGCCCGCCGCTAAGCCAGGAGAAGAAGATGGTCAGGATGATCAGGACGAAGACCACGGCGGCCAGGAATCCGCCCAGGAAACTGACCCGGTTGTACAGCAACGAAACAAACCCGCTGCGTTCGCGTTTCGCCATAGTTGCAGCCTCGAATGGTAGTGGAAGGGATGGAGATTGGGAGGCCAGGTCATCCGGGTGCGCGCGATCCCCTCGGTGCGGTCGTTATAATATAAGCAATCCAGGACCGGGAAACCACGATTATCTGCACCGGATGCGTTGGCTACCCCGCCTTCACCGCGGCGATCAGGTCCGTGACCGCCTGCTTGCCGTCGGCGAAGAACATCAGGGTGTTGTCGGCGGCGAACAGGGGGTTGGGAATGCCGGCGAACCCGGGGGACAGGGAGCGCTTGATCACCACCACGGTGCGGGACTTGTCCACGTCAATGATGGGCATGCCGGCGATGGGGCTGGAAGGGTCGGTGCGGGCCACCGGGTTGACCACGTCGTTGGCCCCGATGACGATGGCCACATCCACCTGGTCCATCAGGGGGTTGATCTGGTCCATCTCCAGCAGTTTGTCATAGGCGATGTTGGCTTCGGCCAGCAGCACGTTCATGTGGCCGGGCATGCGCCCCGCCACCGGGTGGATGCCGAAAAGCACCTCCACGCCCCGTTGTTCCAGCAGGTTGGTCAGGTCGCGCACGGCGTACTGCGCCTGGGACACGGCCATGCCGTACCCGGGGACGATGGCCACGCGGCGGGCGGCGTCCAGGATCATGGCGATCTCGTCGGCCGAAGCGGACTTGACCCGCCCGGCGTAGATCTCGTCGGCCTGCGACTTGCTGGCCGCGGTGGGCGCCGCGCCCACTCCGCCAAACAGGATGTTGGCCAGCGACCGGTTCATGGCCTTGGACATGATCTGCGTCAGGATGATGCCCGAAGCGCCCACCAGCGACCCGGCAATGATCAGCACGTTGTTGTTCAGCACGAAGCCGGTGGCGCAGGCAGCCAGGCCGGAATAGCTGTTCAACAGGGCGATGACCACGGGCATGTCGGCGCCGCCGATGGGAATGGTCAGCAGCACTCCCAGCACCGAAGCGACCGCCACCAGGATCCAGTAGGCCAGGGCCGTCTGCGGTTCCAGCACCAGCCAGACGCCCAGTCCCACGGCGACCAAAGCCAGGACCAGGTTGATCAGGTGCTGCCCGCTGAACACCACCGCCTGTTCGTTGACCACCCCCTGCAGCTTGCCGAAGGCCACGAGGCTGCCCCAGAAGGTGACGCCGCCGATTAATCCCGAGGCCGCCGTGGCGATGGTGAACTGGGCGTCCAGCAGGCGGCCCAGCAGGAGCATTTCCACCAGGGCTGCGCCGGCCACCAGCACCGAGGCGCCCCCGCCGAAGCCGTTCAGCAGGGCCACCATCTGGGGCATGGCCGTCATCTGGATGCGGGTGGCCAGCAGCGCTCCTACCGCCGACCCCACCACCAGTCCGGCGAAGATCAGCTCGTAACTGATGATCTGGCGGTCCAGCAGAGTCACCACCACGGCCAGGAACATCCCCAGGGCCCCCAGCAGGTTGCCGCGCACCGCCGTGCGGGGGTGCGCTAACCCCTTCAATCCCAGGATGAAGAGCACCGAGGCGGCGATGTAGACGAGATTGGCGAGATTGACGTATTCCACCGGCTCTAATCCTTCTTCTTGAACATGCCCAGCATGCGGTGGGTCACCAGGAAGCCGCCCACCACGTTGATGGTGGCGAACACCACCGCCGTGACTCCCAGGATGGTGGCCAGCACCCCGTTCGGCGCGCCGGTGGCCACCAGCGCCCCGATCAGGGTGATGCCGGAAATGGCGTTGGACCCCGACATCAGCGGGGTGTGAAGAATGGGCGGCACCTTGGTGATGACCTCAAAGCCCACAAAGATGGCCAGCACGAATACGGTCAAAGCGATGACGAAGGTTTCCATGGGTGGAGTTCGAAAGTTACTTGATGCTTGGTGCTTGATGCTTGGTGCTTGGTGCTTGGTGCTTGATCCGCGTTGCGTCAGGTCTTGGGTATAACCTCCCCTCCTCGCGTCACCATCGTCTCCCGGATGATGGGATCGTCCGCCTCCAGTTGCAACTGGCCGTTCTTGTAGATGTGGGTCAGAAACGTGGTCAGGTTGCGGGAGTACATCTGGCTGGCGTGGTAGGGGACGGTCGAAGCCAGGTTCAACGGCCCCATGATGGTGACGCCGTTTTCCGTAACGAAGGTCTGCCCGGGGACGGTCAGCTCGCAGTTGCCCCCGCGTTCGGCGGCCAAGTCCACGACCACGGATCCCGGTTCCATGGCGCTCACCATGTCCGCGGTGATGAGCTTGGGGGCGGGTTTGCCCGGCACCGCCGCGGTGGTGATGACCGCCTGGCTGTCGGCCACGACCTTCTCCATCATCTCCCGCTGCCGGCGGTAAAACTCCTCATCCATGACCCGGGCGTAGCCGCCGGAGGTTTCCGCTTCGCCGGCTTCCAGCGGCAGTTCCACGAAGCGGGCGCCCAGGGACTGGATCTGCTCCTTGACCGCGGGGCGGACATCGTAGGCCTGGACCACGGCGCCCAGGCGCCGCGCGGTGGCGATGGCCTGCAACCCCGCCACTCCCGCCCCCACCACGAACACGTGGGCCGGAGCCACGGTGCCGGCGGCGGTCATGAGCATGGGGAACATCCGGGGGAGATGGTCGGCGGCCAGCAGCGCGGCCTTGTATCCGGCCACCGTGGCCATGGAAGAGAGTGCATCCATAGCCTGGGCGCGGGTGGTGCGGGGAATCTGTTCCAGGGCGAAGGCGGTGACGCCGGTGCGGGCCAGGGCCTGCAGGCTGTCGGGGGCACTCAGGGGTTCCAGGAATCCGGCGACCACCTGGCCGGAACGAAGGAAAGGCAGATCGTCCGCGCCCCGGTCGGGATTAGCCCCGGGGCCTCGCACGAACAGCATGACATCAGCCGAGGTGAAAACTTCCAGGCGGGAGGCCACCAGGCGCGCCCCCTTGTCGCGGTACTCGCCGTCGGCGTACCCGGCGGCCTGACCGGCGCCCTCTTCCAGCACTACCTCGAAACCGGCTTTCTTCAATGCCGGGAGGGCGGCCGGCACCAGGGCCACGCGCCTCTCTCCCGGGTAGCTTTCCCGGACCACTCCCGCGATCACGCCGTCGTTCCTCCCGTGAAACGTACGAACCTGTCGAGCGGATCGGCGGACGCTTCCGCTCGAGATATCGAAAGAATATACGGGGGGGAAAAGCGGGGTGTTAGGCAAAATCCGCGATTTCTGCTGATCCCGCCGCCGGATTGCCGTCAGCCGCGCCAGCGCATCGTCAGCACGGGTAAAAATATTCTATCCGCCGAAATTAGTCTTGACATGTCGCGAAAAAAATACTATATTTACAGGCGCGAACAGTTCCCGAATTCTTTCAGGAGAACGCCATGAACCGGTTCACCCGCTTTCTTCTCGCCGCCGGACTGCTGGCCGTGTTGGCGCCCGGCGCCCGCGCCCAGATCAGCATTGCCTGGGCTTCCCTGTATTCCGGCCCGGCCGACAAGGACCGCATGGCCTACGCCATCGTGGTGGATTCCGCCGGGAATGTGTACGTGACCGGATCCGACCACGTCAGCGGCGCCGTCACCGACATTGCCACTGTCAAATACAATGCCGCCGGGCAGCAGCAGTGGGCGGCCATCTACAACGGCTCCGGAAATGGGGAGGATATGGGCAAACACCTGTGCCTGGACGGGGACGGCAACCCGGTCATGGCCGGCTATTGCACCGGTTCCGGCAGCGGCAAGGACTTCGTGGTGGTCAAGTACGATCCCGCCGGGAATATCCTGTGGCAGGCGACCTACAACGGCCCGGGCAACGGCAACGACTGGATCACCGGCCTGGCCGTGACGGGAGACAACGAGATTTACGTCACCGGGGTCAGCGAAATCGCCTCCGGCGGTGCGGCCACGAGAAATTTCACCACGATCAAATACAACGCCCAGGGGCAACAGGCGTGGGTGGCCGCCTATAACGGCCCGGGCAACGGGCAGGACGAAGCCAACGCCCTGGCTCTGGCGCCCGCCGGCGGCGTGTACGTCAACGGCGCCGGCGCGGGAATCGGCACCGGCCTGGATTTCGTGACCCTGCACTACAGCAGCGAGGGGGTCCTGCAGTGGGAGGCGCGGTACGATGGTCCCACGCACGGCGACGATAAGAACACCCGCCTCGCCGTGGACGGTGCCGGAAACGTCATTACCGCGGGCTGGAGTACGTCCACCAGCAGCTTCGATTATGCCACGGTTAAATACAGCCCTACCGGCGCAGAGCTGTGGGTGAGGCGCTACAACAGCACTGCCAGCGCCTATGATAAACTCTATGATGTGGGCGTGACGGCGGACAACGGCATCATCGTTACCGGCGAAGGCGCCAGCGGTTGGGTGCACACCATCAAATACAACCCGGAAGGGGATACCCTTTGGATTAACAATGGCTATCACAGTTCCGGTTTCGGCATTTTTCTCGAGATAGTCTCCTCGGGTGAATTTTACCTGGCCCTGGAACATACCTGGGATGTGTACCTGGCGAAGTTTAGCTCAGACGGGGTGTTCCTGGGCGACGTCGGCTGGAACGGGCCGGGCGACGATTGGGACCCCCCCAAGGCCATCACCAGCGACGCCGATGGTAACATCTACATCACCGGGTACACTGATACCAATCCCGAACCCAATCCCGTCGCCTGCATCAATGATTACATGACCCTGAAGTACATCCAGCCGTCCCTCAGTCTCACCCTGGCGCCGGTGGGCGGGCCGATTCCAATTCCCCCGGCCGGCGGCAGCTACACCTACCTGATCACCCTGGGTAATACCGGCAGCTCCCCGGTGACGGCCGAGGCGTGGTGCGATCTGACCAAGCCCAACGGCCAGATGTACGGCCCCACCGTGGGCCCGGTCACCCTGACGCTGCCCGTGGGCGCCTCCTTAAGCCGCAACCGGTCGCAGACCATTCCGGCGGTCGCGGCGCCGGGCACCTACTGGCAGAACGGCTACGTGGGCGACTATCCCTCCACCATCTGGGAGGAGGACAGCTTCTCCTTCGTGAAGCTGGCCGGATCGGACGGCGGCGCTGAAGTCGAGGGCTGGGCCTGCACCGGCGACCTCTTCCCCGGGGAGTCACAGACTCCTTTTATCCCTTCGGGTCTGACCCTAAGCGCCTCCCCCAATCCGTTTAACCCCACGACCGCGGTGAGCTATGAGCTGCCGGCGGCGAGCCGCTTGAATCTGAAAGTCTATGATACCGCCGGGAGGGAAGTCGCTACTCTGGTGGAGGGGTGGCGGGAAGCGGGTTCGCACGAGGTGACCTTCGACGCTGCGGGGCTGCCCTCGGGGGTCTATCTGCTGAGAATGCAGGCGGGGGAATACTCGGAGGTCATGAAGATGATGCTGGTGAAATAACAGGGAACTGGGAACCGGGAACTGGACGGGGCGCGAGGCATCGCGCCCCGTTTATTTTTACGGTTACTTGTTATGTATTTCACTTTTCCTCGTACCACCAACATCAGCTCAAATATTGAAGGATGGTGCCATGAAAACGTTGCTTTTCATTATTATGGTCGGAGTTATGATCCCTACGCTCCATGCCGAAACCCTCGTCCCCGGCGGCGAGGTATCCGGATGCTGGTCCTTGGACGGTTCCCCTTACATCGTCCAGGGGGAGGTGATCGTGGCGCCTGGCGACACCCTGACGATTGCGCCGGGCGTGCAGGTGCGCTTCACGGGCAATTACAAGTTCCGGGTGCAGGGGCGGTTGGTGGCGCAGGGCACCCAGACCGACTCCATCTTGTTCACTCGCCATTATCCCACCGAAGAATCCCGCTGGCGGGGCTTGCGCTTCGAGCAGGCCGACAGCACTTCCATCCTGGAGTACTGCCGCATCGAGTGGTCTTATAAAACCTCCGACTTGTACCTGGAAGTACTCGGTGGGGGGGTATTCATTGATGGTACCATGAACGTGCGCCATTGCCGCATTAATGATAATTCCACCCATAATCAGTATCATAATGGTGGGGGAGGGGGGATTTTCTTTTATTTTTACAGCACCGGAATCGTGGAATATTGCCATGTGGTGGGTAATGAAGCTGATGGTGATGGCGGCATAGTAGTCTGTGGGCATGGTCCCGTGATCATCCGTTACAATGTGATCGAAGAAAACTCAGCTTTGAGCACCGGTGGCGTCAATATTGCCAGCCTTACCTCGGCGACGATTCATGACAACGTCATCCGCTATAATCATAGTACTTTATCAATATGGGGGGGGGGGATTCGATTGCATGCAGTTAACACGGTTGACGTTCACCATAATTTGATTTACGGAAATACGACCAAATCGCGAGGTGGAGGGATTCGTATCAGCTACAATAATCAAGTGCGAGTCCCTTATATTTGGAACAACACCGTCATCGGTAACCACGCCGACAGCGCCGGGGGAGGGGTGTACGTCGATAACGAGGGCTGGTTCGATCCACCGCTGTTCATCAACAACATCCTCTGGGGCAATACCTCCCCGATGGGTCCCCAGATTCAGTTAACCGAAGGTCCGGCCACGGTGGTGTACTGCGACGTAGAAGGGGGCTGGCCGGGGGTGGGCAACCTCAACGCCTATCCCGCCTTCGTCAATCCCGACAGCGGGGATTACCACCTGCTGGCTTACAGCCAGTGCATCGACGCCGGCAATCCCCTATCCCCCTTTGACCCCGATTCGACGATTGCCGACATGGGGGCATTCTACTACGACCAATCCATTCAGGGGGTGGAATCTCCTCCGGCAGTGGTCCCTGCAATGTACGCTTTACACCCGGCCCATCCCAATCCGTTTAACCCGGCGACCATCATTCGGTTTGATCTACCCCAGGCGGGGCGGGTGAAGCTGGAGGTGTTCGATGTCACCGGCAGGCTGGTGCGGACGCTGGGCACAGGGGCGAGGCACGCCTCGCCCCTACCGGCAGGGGAGACGTGGTATCCGGCGGGAACGCACGCGGTGACGTTCGACGGTTCGGGGCTGGCTTCGGGGGTGTACCTGGTGAGGCTGGAGGCGGGAAGCTTCGTCCAGACGCGGAAGATCATCCTGCTCAAGTAACTTTGTAACTTTCCAACTTAGCAACTTTCGAACCAATAGAAAAGGGCGGCCGGGTGGGGCTGCCCTTTGGTTTTGATGGGGGCCGGATGGTTCAGGGCGGGCTGCCGTCGCGGTTTTCCGGCGGATTTTCCGGGGTGGTCTGCGGCGGAGCCGCGGCCAGCCGCTCCTTCAGCACCCAATAGTCCTTGTACGGGGCCGGTTCGTAGTTGGCTTTCAGCCAGGCGCGGCATTCGGACGATCCCAGCAGATTCCAGGCCAGGAAGAACGACTCATGTAATATCACCGGGCGGGCGCCGCGCACGTTTTCAAAGCTGACGGCATCGAAATCGCGGCCCATGTGCAGCAGGGTGGGCCCGGCATAGCGCACCGCGAACCAGTAGTAGTAGGTCTGTTGCACGAACAGGGGGTGAAAAAACGCGGTGGAAGCCGCCGCGGTGCCGGTGTCTCCGGCTCGCTCCCGAAGCCAGCGATGGCATTCGACCCACCGGCGGCAGTCCATACCCCCCGCCCGCCATTTCCACATAATGTGGGTCTTGGCCGACAACAGCAGCAGGCCTCCGGCCAGGAACAGCACGGCCGGAACCGCGACCGGTATTTTCACCACGGATCGGACGACGCGCATGATCTGGTCGTACCCCGGCCCGGCCAGCAGTCCCACGAAGGGCAGAGTCATCAGGAAGTGCTGCATGTAGGGGTGGGTGGAAGCCCATAATCCGGCGAGGTTGGCTCCGGCCATAATCAGCAGCAACGCGTAGGAGCGGCGGCGCAGGGAAGGCGCCCACAGGGGCGCCAGAGCTCCCGCCAGCACCAGGGGCAACAGCACCCAGGTTCCCCGGAGGATATCCTGGAGGATGATCAGGGGAGAAAACACCGGCAGCACCGAAGCGCTGAATTTGAACACCCAGAAGAGGTAGACTTCCAGGCCGTAGGGCAGTGCCAGGAGCAGGGTGGGAATCAGCACCAGCACCCCGCCGCCCAGAAACACCGCGAACAGGCGCCGCCGGGGCAGGGCGTCCCGGGACAGGAAACCCAGGGCCAGAAACAGGGTCAGCGCGGGAATGCCGGCGCGGGGGGAGAAGGCCACGGCCCCGGCCAGGCAGAGGAAGAAACCTGCCAGGCGGTACCCATCCCGGCCGCTCCAGGGGCGCCGGTCGGCCAGGTGCGCGGCCAGATTCATGGCGGCCAGGAGCGACAGCAGGATCAGGGGATCGGCCCGCACGGTCAGGTGGGCGTGGAAATAGCCCAGGTTGAGCAGCGGAAATCCCAGCACCGCGATCCAGGCGGCGGCCGGACCGGCCCAGCGGCGCGCCAGGCGCCAGCCCAGCACGATAATACCGGCGAAAACCAGGATCATGAACAGGCGGGAAGCCAGGATGAGGCCGTAATTGACGCCGAAGAGCTTGAAGTACAGGCCCAGCAGCATCCAGAAGAGGGGGGAGTGGTGTTCGAAGAAGTCGTAGAAGGGGGTCTGGCCTTGATGCATGAGCCAGGCGACGTGCCAGTGTTCGGCCTCGTCGTGCTCCGGTTCGTTGGTCAGGACCCAGTAGAAGTTCCAGGCAACCAGCAGGGCCGCGGCCAGGATCACAATCCATAGTCCCGCCTGCCGTACCCATCTGCTGTGCTGGGGATTCATGGGCAAGGATGGAGCGATGGCGCTAATGCGACTGGTTCAGAGGCGGCACTTCGCCGGACTCGTGGTATTCCGCCTCGATGTTGACCGACCAGACGTCGTACTTGCTGCCCAGCAGGTTGCGGGCGGCCAGGAGCCCGGTGACGATGGCATGATCCTGGTTGTTGTAGCGGAACATGCCGCAGCGCCCGATGGGTTGGAAGTTGCGGAACTGGCCGATATAGCGGCGCAGCACGTTCATATGGGTTTCGTACCCCAGCTCGATGACCGGGTAGGCCTTCTCGTTGCGCAGCACGAATCCGGACAGCACCTGATCCGGCTTCATGACCTTCATGCGGTGCATTTCGGTCTTGGCCAGCTCGACCAATTCCTCGTCGCTGCGGCTCATGATGGCGTCGCCGGGGAAGCAGAAGTACTCCACGGTGATCGGCGTGCGGCGCTCGTCGGGGGCCATGGCGGCGGAGAAATTACGGTAGTTGGCCACGCGGGCCAGGTTGACCTCGCGGGAATGAACGTAGATCCAGTTATCGGGGAAGGGATTGCCTTCCACGATCAGATCCACCCCGACGTGGGAGCGGTACCGCAGTCCCTGGGCGGCGGTCATCACTTCCGGCGGCGCCTGGGGTAGGAAGCCCATGACGTTCTCCGTCAAGGGAGCGCTGGTTAAAAAGGCGCTGCCCTCGATTTCCTCGGTGGAGCCGTCGCCATTGCGCGCTACCACGGAACGAATGCGGTCGCCTTCGTGGCGAAATCCGGTGACGGTGCGCCCCAGCAGGATTTTTCCCCCGTGCTGCTCGATGTGCCGGGCCATGGTCTCATAGAACATCCCCGCGCCCAGCCGGGGGAAGACGAATTCGTCCACCAAGCTCTTGATCTTGTTGCCCTGGGGCTTGAAGACGGAGTTGACGAACGCGGTCCACAGAGACAGCCCCTTGATGCGTTGGCCGGCCCAGTCGGCGCCGATCTGGGTGCAAGGGATGCCCCAGACTTTTTCAGTGTAGGTCTTGAAGAATATTTCGAACAGGCGCCGGCCGAACTGGCTGACCACCCAGTCCTCAAAGCTAACCGGCTGGGTCGGAGAGAAGCGCTCCTTCACCCGGTTGGAAAAATAGCTCAGGAAGATTTGCCCCGCCTCCAGCGGCCCCACCCCGAAGAGCGCGTTCATGGGCGCCAGGGGGTAGTAGAAGAATTTCTTGTTGTAGAAGATGCGGGTCAGGCGGGGGACACTGAGGAGGTCTTCCTGCAGCAGGTTTTTCCACAGGTCAAAGACTTCTGTGTTCTTGGTGAAGAAGCGGTGAGGACCGACGTCGAAACGGGCGCCGTCTTTTTGCAGGGTGCGGGAGAGACCGCCGACCTGGGGAAGTTGTTCCAGGAGAACTACGGGAGTGGAATGGGTCGCCAGTTCATAGGCGGCAGCCAAGCCCGAAGGCCCGGCGCCGATGACCACTACGGGTTCCATAATGTTCCAGATTTACCAGTACTGACGGGATACCCCGGCCGGGGTCGAGACTTGAGCCACCGAGAGGATTCGAACCTCCGACAGGCTGATTACGAATCAGCTACTCTACCGGCTGAGTTACGGTGGCGAAAGGCTGGAACGCGGCTAATGCCATTTTAAACGTATGGAACCGGCGGAAAGATTCCTCCGGTTCGTGCTCTGCAAATTCCAATTTAATAACTTCATCGCCCCAAGTCAAGCCTTTTCTAATCGCTTTGGCATGGTTGCGCCATGAGGAAGACCGGGCACCCGGCCGGCGCATCCCGCGTATAACCTCGAGCATCCAATTCGAGGATGCCATTGTCATACCAGATAATTTCATGCCCGAAAAGAAACCGCCGGCGAAAGCGCCTTCCCGCCGGGAAATGCAATTCGAAGAACGTCCCCTGGACCTGCAACTGGAAGTGGAGGGAATGACCTGCGCCTCCTGCGTGACGCGGGTGGAACGCGCCCTCCGGTCCGTGCCGGGCGTGACGGACGCCGCCGTCAATCTGGCCACCTCCCGCGCCCAGATCCGCACCCAGGGAAACCTCCCGGCCGACCAATTGGTCGAGGCAGTCCGGCGGACCGGCTATGAGGCCCGCCCGCTACTCGCCCGCGCCGAAAAAGGCGCCACCGGCGAGGACCTGCAGCGCCGCGAGGAGCAGGGGCTGCGCCGCCGTTTCATTCTGGCCGCGGTGTTGACCCTGCCCATCTTCCTGCTGGCCATGCTGGGTATGGATCGGCCATTCCTGGGCTTGCTGTCGCACCAAGCCTCCTCCTGGGTCCAACTGGCGCTGGCCGCTCCCCTGATGGCCGTCTCCGGCCGGGGCTTCTTCATCAATGCCTGGAAAGCCCTGCGCCACGGTTCCGCCGACATGAACACCCTGGTGGCGGTGGGCACGGGAGCCGCATTCATCTACAGCGCCATCGTCACCGTGGTCCCGCACCTGCTGGCCGGAGTTAGCTCCGGGGGTGAAGTGTACTATGACACCGCGGCCATGATCATCACCCTGATCCTGATGGGCCGCCTATTGGAAGTCCGGGCCAAGGGCCGGGCCTCCCAGGCCATCCGCAAGCTCATGGGCCTGGCGCCCAGCACCGCGCGCGTGCTGCGCGGCGCGGAAGAGTCTGAAATTCCCCTTGAGGCGGTGCGGGTGGGTGACCGCCTCCGGGTGCGGCCCGGGGAACGCATTCCCACGGACGGCGTGATCCTGGAGGGCCATTCCAGCGTGGATGAATCCATGCTCACCGGAGAACCCCTGCCCGCCGAGAAAGGCCCCGGCGACGAGGTGGTGGGCGCCACCCTGAACCGCAGTGGAGCGTTCGTCTTCGAGGCCCGCCGGGTGGGTAGCGACACCATGCTGGCCCAGATCATCCGCCTGGTGGAACAGGCGCAGGGATCCAAGGCCCCGGTGCAGCGTTTCGCCGACCGCATCGCCGCGGTGTTTGTGCCCGTGGTCATGGCCCTGGCTGTTGTGACTTTCGGGATCTGGATGGTGTGGGGGCCCGAACCGGCCTTCACCCATGCCCTGACCGCCTTCATCGCCGTGCTGATCATCGCCTGCCCCTGCGCTTTGGGGCTGGCCACGCCCACGGCCATTATGGTGGGCACTGGGCGGGGTGCAGAGCTGGGGGTGCTGATCAAGGGTGGGGAAGCGCTGGAGGCCATCCGGAAGATTGACACCGTGGTCCTGGACAAGACCGGAACCATCACCCGGGGGCGCCCCGAAATTACCGACCTGGTCCCCGCGCCGGGATTCAGCGAGGCGGATCTGCTCACCTTGGCCGCCGCGGTGGAAAACTTATCCGAGCATCCCCTGGCCGAAGCCGTAGTGCGCCGGGCGCGGGAAGCCGGCGTGGGCATTCCGGAAGTGCACCGCTTCCAGGCGGAAGCCGGCCAGGGCGTCTCGGCGCAATTGGACGGCCATCGGGTGTTGCTGGGCCGCCGAGAATGGCTGCTGGCCCAGGGCGTGATTTTTCCCGAAGGATCGGTCCCGTTGGGGGATGGTGTGGGGAAGACCCTCTTGTACGTGGCCCGCGACGACCAGCCAGCCGGCTGGATGGCCGCCGCCGACCCGGTAAAAGCGGACTCTCCCGCGGCGGTGCGGGCGCTGCAGGGCCTGGGCCTGGAAGTGATCATGCTGACGGGGGACCGCGAGGCGGCGGCGCAGGAAGTCGCCCGGCAGGTGGGCCTCCGCCGGGTCATCGCCGGGGTGCTGCCGACGCAGAAAGCGGAAGTCATCCGGCAACTCCAGGCGGAAGGCCGGACGGCGGCCATGGTGGGCGACGGCCTGAACGATGCCCCGGCCCTGGCCCAGGCCGACGTCGGCATCAGCTTGGGCACCGGCACCGATGTGGCCATCGAAGCCTCGGACATCACCCTGATCAAGGGTGACTTGCCCTCGGCGGTGACCGCCATCCGCCTCTCGAAACGCACCCTGAAGACCATCTACCAGAATTTCTTCTGGGCCTTCATTTACAATCTCATTGGCATCCCCATCGCCGCGGGGTTGCTCTACCCCTTCACCGGAATGACCCTGTCGCCGGTCATTGCCGCCGGAGCGATGGCTTTTTCCTCCGTTTCCGTGGTCGCGAATTCCCTGCGCCTGAAGCGATTCCGCGCCTGAAAGTCTTACCACCGGTGCTTCCGAAATGTAACTCCCGCCAAATAGTTAGAAGTTCGTGAATGGCGAAAAATGAATGCGGCCCCGGCCAACGATTGGAAGTGCCTGTTTTTATTAATTCGTCAATAGAAATATATTGCGCGGACTGCGAAAAAAGTGCTTGACATCGCGCAAAATCTACACTATATTATAGGGTGCACTGCGATACCGCCGAACCGCCTCAAGTACTCCTTCCTTACCCCTGTCGTTTATAGCTGAACAAATCCACCGAGATCTGTCAGCGCTTGACATAAACTGCCGGCGCAGCACTGCTCGCCTGTTACAGCTAACGCCGGCACCTGAACCCATCTGCTTCACACCACCAGCACCGCGCTCACACGCCTGCTTCACAGCGTGCCGGCGTCATTTCCGTACTCTGTACCCCTCTTTATTATTGCAGCGTTTTCATAAGCGTTTTTTTCGCGGTTACCGGCCTGCCGATATCGGCCCATTCGCGCTCTATGGAAGGGTATGCGCTTACCCGGCATGATACGTCCATTATAATACTTCACCAGAGTCAAAGTTGAGAATAATCACAATTAAGGAGGGAAGGCAAAACTAATAGGATTATCGGTTGTACTCAAAAGGCAAGTTACTACATGTCTGTACCTTGTGAATCCGTATCCTACACCCAATTCCAAGGAGGTTCGAATGTCAAGGTTCATTAGTATTCTGCTGTGCCTCATGATCGCGACGTCCTTCGCCCTGGCGGAGAAGGTCGAAGTCATGGAACAGCCGCAGTCCGAGGATATGTCCCCGGTGATGAACACCACCCCGATCCCGGGCAGCGATGCGCAGTGGGACATCCTGCTGGACGTCGACGTGGAAGCCCTGTGCGTTGACAACCAGATCGTCGGCTGCGAGTTCGCCATGAACAAGTGGTTCATCACCTCGGGCGGCAACAACCTCAATCCCAACAAGCTGTACATCCTGAACAGCACTGCCACCACCCTGCTGCAGACGGTGGACCAGCCCACCACCAGCGTGTGGGGCTGGCGTGACGGCGCCTTTGACGGCACTTACCTGTACTTCGGCGATGATAACGCTACCGTGCACGCCGTCAACCCGGCCGACGGGGCCCTGGTCCCGGCCATGAACATCCCCAAGCCGGCCGGCTGCGCCGTGGTGCGCTCCCTGGCCTACGATCCGGCTTCCGACCACTTCTGGACCGGTAACTTCGGCTCGTCCTTCTTTGAATTCACCCGTGCCGGCACGGTGGTGTGGAGCGGTGCTCCCCCGACCGGCTGGACCGCGGTCTACGGCATGGCCTGGGACGCCGCTCCCAGCCACGCCGCCGCCATCCTCTGGATCTTCGACCAGACCGGCACCCCCCAGACCACCATCCGGGAGTACAACCCCGTGACCCATGCCGCGGGTGCGACCACCCACGTGGTGCCGATGCTGTCGGGCCTGACGGCGCAGATCGCCGGCGGCCTGGGCTTCACCAACCAGTGGAACCCGGCGTTCTACACCTTCTTCGGCATCGTCCAGGGCACCGCTCATGACAAGCTGTTCGCCCTGGAAATGTACACCGCCAACCTCCAGCTGGCGGCGGCCCCGAGCGCCTTCGTTCTGAGCAACAACGGCGCCGCCCTGACGGCTTCGCTGTCCTGGACCAACCCCACCCAGAATCTGGCCGGCGAACCGCTGACGGCGATCAACTACATCCAGATTACCCGCGACAATACTCCGTTGACCCAGTTGACCGGCACCCCCGGTCAGGCCATGACCTACAATGACAACGTGCCGGCGTCCGCCAGCTATTCCTACGGCGTCTATGCCGTGACGAGCGCCGGCAACGGCATGACCGCCGGCGGCTCGGCCTGGATCGGCCTGGACACCCCCGGCGCCCCCAC
>QZKQ01000111.1 GCA_003599535.1 Candidatus Zixiibacteriota bacterium
TCATGCCGTCAATATACGGCACGGCGGGGGGAAAGTCAAGATAAATATTCACCACCGAGACACACCACGCAGTGGCTCCTGCGGAGGAGACCACCGAGAGGGAAAATGGACAAATACCAGCGACCAGCCGCCAGCCGCCGGCAGCCAACTCCCCTTCCCGGCGGCTCGTACCCCTAAGTGAATCCCGGCACCAACCACCCCCGCACCCTCCCCCGCGCCATCGCAATTAAACATTGATCTATTATTTTTAGGAGGGCATATGGCCAGTCCTGCCAGCATCAAAAAACATCCCATTCATCCCATGCTGATCCCCCTGCCCATCGGGCTGTGGGTCTTTTCCGTCATCAGCGAGATCGTCTACCGCATTACCGGTCGGGGCACTTGGCGCAGCACCGCCAACGACACCATGTTCGGCGGCATCTTCGGCGCCCTGGCCGCGGCTATTCCCGGGTTCATTGACTACATGTCCATCAAGCAGCCCCACGCCCGCAAGACCGCCACCCGGCACATGCTGCTGAACCTGAGCATCACCGGCATCTTCACCACCGCCTACGCCCTGCGCCGCTACGGCCGCAAGAACGAGAACACCCCCTTCCTCCTGACCCTTCTGGGCGTATCCCTGCTGGCCATGTCCGGCTGGCTGGGCTGGAAGCTGGTGTACGAGCACCGCGTGGGCGTCAGCGAACCGGAAGAACATGGCGAACCGGGCGAAGAAGCCTATCAGCCCCAGGAAGAGAGGCAGCCCGAAGAGCAGCCCGCCTGACCTTAGGATCCGGGGTCCCGGCTGCGCCCGGGACCCCGGTACAGACTCACCCATGCTTCCGCAACCCGCCGTTTTCCTCCTGGATTACCCCCTTGCGATTGGCTATATTATGCTGAACGGCGGATTTCTGCCGTTAAACCCTCTCCTGCCTCTTTTCTCCCTCGCGGAGCTGCTGATGCACCCAATTTACGGACTATCCCTGGCGGCGCTGCTGGCCCTGGCGGCGGTCCCCGGCCGCGGCGCCGGCCTCTCCGCCCCGGTGCGGGTGATGACCTGGAACATCCGCTTCGACAATCCCGCCGACGGCCCCGATGCCTGGCCCCTGCGGCGGGAATTCGTGCAGTCCCTGCTGCGCTACCACCGGCCGGAAGTCATCGGCATTCAGGAAGGATTGATCCACCAGGTGCGGGAAATCGCCGCCGGGCTGGACGGCTACGCCTGGTGCGGCGGGGGCCGGGACGACGGCAGGGAAGCGGGAGAACTCTGCGCCGTCTTCTACGACAGCGCCCGCTTTGACCCGCTGGAAAACGGCACCTTCTGGCTTTCTCCCACGCCAGAACGGCCGTCCCGGGGGTGGGATGCGGAGCTGAACCGCATCTGCACCTGGGCACGGCTGCGCGACCGCCGCACCGGGGCGCGGTTCTGCGTCTTCAACACCCACCTGGACCACCGCGGAGTGGCCGCCCGGGAAGAGAGCGCCCGGCTCCTGCGGGAACGGATCGGCTTCCTGGCGGGAGACGATCCGGCGCTGCTTATCGGGGACTTCAACGCCCGGCCCGAGGAGGCGCCTCACGCCGTGCTGACCGCGCCGCAGGGATCCGGACCGGCGCTGTGCGACGCCTGGGTGGCGCCGGAAAGGGGGCGGCACGGGCCGTCCGCCACCTTCAGCGGATTTGACGCCACCCGGGGAATCGTGGGTCACCGGATTGACTGGATCCTCGTCTGCAGCAACGTCCGGGTGCTGCGCCACGCCATCCTGACCGACTTTCGCGACGGCGCCCGCTTCCCTTCCGACCACCTGCCGGTGGTGGCCGACGTGGTCTTGCCTTAAGGTGCGGAAGCGGTGAAATCGGCGATGAATACGGACCCGCCTTGACACCAAAATTTCGCAAAATTTTATTTTTCCCGGGATGCAAGCGTGCGTATATTATGGATAACAACTGTCAGGTACAGCGCAAGGGATCGGTTAAACAGACCTTTTCTGTTGGCGTACATTGACACACAGGTACAGAGCGAATCGTCCAAAACTACACGAGGAGTAGAGTAATGTCGCAAGGAACTGTGAAGTGGTTCAACACTCGCAAGGGGTACGGTTTCATTAACGTGGATGGCAGTTCGGAAGACGTATTCGTACACGCCAAGGAGGTCCGGGGCGGCGATTTCCGCGCTGAACTGGTCCAGGACCAGCGGGTGGAATTCGAAATCATCAACGGCCAGAAGGGCCCCATGGCCAAGAACGTGCGCATCATTGGCTAAGCGTTCTCGGGTCCAACCGATCCCGGCTTCCTGCGGAGGCCGGGTTTTTTATTGGGAACAGATGGGGAAAGCTGGCGGCGGAGGTCGTATCCTCGCTTCGTCAGAATCGCAGATTTTCACCAATTTAACAGATTACACGGATTACAGGGTTCGACCCCTTCGGGTTGTCATTTATGCCCGTTCACCGTCGCGCGAAGCGATAAGAGGGACTGTGTCCCCCCGCTTGCGCGGGGATGACATGAAAGTGGACTACGTCGCGCGAAGCGATAAGAGGGACTGTGTCCCCCCGTTTGCGCGGGGATGACACCCAAGGCTTACATGTCACGCGAAGCGAAAAGAGTGCCCACGGCACCGCGAAGCGAAAAGAGTGGCTGTGCCACCGCGAAGCGAAAAAGGATCTGTGATCCCTTGCGAGGCGGGGGGAAAAATCGTATATTCTCGGGATGATTTCCGTAGAACTTCTGGTCATCGCCGTGGCCCTGGGGTGCGACGCCTTCTCCGTGGCCCTGGGCGTGGGGTCGCAGGGGTTGTCCGGCCGGCGCATTTTCCGGCTGACCTGGCACTTCGGCCTGTTCCAGTTCCTCATGCCCCTGCTCGGGCTGGCCCTGGGCGCCATGACGGCGCAGACCGCGGGCACGGCGGGGTCCTGGGTGGCGGCCGCGGCCCTGGCAGTGATCGGTTTTCGCATGGCCCGCGGAGCCTTGGGGCCGCGGGACTGTGGTCGCCCCCGCCGGGATCCCACGCGGGGCTGGTCGCTGGTCATGCTCTCTTTCTCCACCTCCGTGGACGCCCTGGTGGCGGGTTTCAGCCTGGGGCTGCTGGGCGTCAACCTCCTGCTGGCTTGCGCGATCATCGGCCTGACCGCCGGGCTGATGACCCTGGCCGGGATGGTCCTGGGCGCCGGAGCCGCGCGCGGCCTGGGCCGCTGGGCGGAATTCGCCGGGGGGGTGGTGCTGATGGGATTGGCGGTGGCGTTCGTGGTATCGTGATCCTGATTCTGGGAGGTGGTGGAGAAACTCCGCTTCTGAACCACCTCTTCGGGGTGTCGGCCATGACGGAGCATGGTCCTCCGAATCTCCTGGCTCCTGACTCCCATTTTTCTGACTTCTTCCAAGGACCCTCCAAATGATCTACGCCAAGCGCTACCTCTCCCTGCCCCCCTACCTGTTCGCCGATCTGGAAAGAAAGGCGGCGGAAATGAAACAGCGCGGGGTGGACGTGATTCACCTGGGCATCGGCGACCCGGACCTGCCACCGCCCGCCTTCTTCACCGAAGCCCTGCACCGGCACCTGGACGACTCCGACGCCCATCTCTACCCCACCAGCCAGGGTGACCCGGAAGTGCGCCGGACCATTGCCCGGTGGTTTCAGGGACGCTTCGGGGTGGAGCTGGATCCCGACCGGGAAATCTGCGTCCTGATTGGGGCCAAGGAGGGGCTGGCCAACTTCGCCCGCCTGGTCGTCAACCCGGACGACGTGGTGGCCTGTCCCGATCCCGCCTACCCGGTGTACGCCCAGGCCGGCGCCATTCTGAACGAAGGCCTCCGCCAGACCCTGATGCTGGATCCCGAGCGGGGCTTCCTGCCGGACCTGACCCAAGCCGAAGGCGTCCGCCTGCTGTTCCTGAACTACCCCAACAATCCCACCGGAGCCACGGCCCCGGAAAGCTTCTTTCGGGATCTGGCCGCCTTCGCCGACAGCCATCCCGGTACGGTGGTGGCCCACGACGCCGCCTACAGCGAAATGACCTTCGGAGACTACCGCGCGCCCTCCCTTCTGCAGTACACCCGCCGGGCGGTGGAATTCCATAGCCTGTCCAAACTGTTCAACGCCACCGGGTACCGCATCGGCTTCCTGGCGGGCAATCCGGAACTGGTACTCCCCTTCACCGCGCTGAAGGCCCAACTGGATTCCGGCGCGCCGGTGTTCATCCAGCGGGCCATGGCCGACGGGCTGGCACGTTACCAGGGCGCCGATCCCCCGCCGGAAGTCCGGGCCAACCTGGCCCAGTACGAACGGCGTCGCGCGCTGGTCGAAGAGAAGCTGGCGGAGATCGGCTGGGAAGTGACCCGCTCGCAGGCCACCTTCTACGTCTGGGCCCGAGTCAGCGGGGAAGAGATGGAAACGGTGAATCGCGCCGCCCTGGAGAAGGGCGTGATCATGACGCCGGGGCGCGGCTTCGGTCTGGGCGGCAAGGGGTACGTGCGGCTGGCGTTATCGCAGCCCTATGAGCGGCTGGAAGAGGCGATGGAGAGGTTAAGAACCCTGTAGCGGTCGTCGAGCACTTCTCATGGATGGCCGAAAAGGGGAAATATCAGGGGCGGCGTCACCGGTGACGCCGCCCTTCATTTCTCGCCGCTCGTGGCTCGCAGCTCGTGGCTCAATTCACCCCTTGTACGTCTGCACCCGGCCCCACAGCGACTTGGTGCCCCAGATGCCCGACCGCAGGCATTCGAGCTGCACGATCTGGCTGTGATCCACGAACAGGTTGACTTCCGGGCCGTAATTTTTCACGTACCAGGCGAACACCTGGGGATCGGCCGCCTCGAACATGATCTTCTCCAGCCCCAGCGTGGAAACGAACTTGGCGGCCACGTCAGTGCGCCAGGTTTTGACGCTTTCGGTGATGCCTTCCGATTCGATCATGATGATATAGGCCCCGGCGTCCAGGAACTGCTTCGCCTGGGTGATGGCCCGCTGGGGGTCAATGGTGCCTTCGGCTTCCAGCTCTTCGGCGGTGGTGGCGCCTCCCGCGCCGAACTGGATGCCCACCTCCGGCTTGGGCTTCAGGCCGGCCTTGGCCACTTTTTCCACCAGCCGCAGCCAATCGTCCGTGGGGATGGTGATGAAGCCGCTGGATATCTCGATGATGTCGAAGCCCAGGTCCCGGCATTCACCGATGTAGCGGTCCACCGCCTCCCGCCCCTGCGTCAGCACGTATTCCAGCCAGCCGCCGGTGGAGACCAGCACGTCGAATTCGTGGCAGGTGTCGTTCAGACGGCGCACGAAGTCGCGGGGCATGAGCGCGAAGGAGCCGCCGGCGTACTTCAGCGAATCCACGTAGGCGCCCATGGATTCCAGCACTTCCCGCAGGTAGGTGGGGCCGACGGGAGCGTAGTACGGCCCGCGGATTTCGGTCAGGCCCACGCGGCGCGGCTTGGCCGCCCGCTCGTTCATGCGGATGGAAGAAAAGGCGCGCTCCGGCGGAGCGGCAGGGGGATTCTGATTGTTGTCGGGCATGGAAGAAACCTCCGCTCGTATAGTAAATTGCTTATTGATCAAATATAGCGCCACTTTCCCTTGTAGTGGCGTGTTCAGGTGGCGCCATGTGACGGCTGAATTATGGCATCTACCCCACCGTGGTCTTCGCCTGGGCCAGGAGCTGGGTCAATTCCGTCACGGGGACGTCTTCCAGGCGGTGCACCAGGTCCACCAGGCGGCGGCGCAGGGCCGGGTCGGCGTAGGGCTTGGCCAGGCGGTCGAACTTCTGCTCCACGGTGGCCCAGGACATGGGCCGGGTGACGAAGCCTTCGTAGTCGGTCTTCTCCCTGGCGATGGTCTGCCCGCTGGTCAGGGTCACCTGGATGCGGCAGGGCATCTCAGCCGGGAAGCGGCGGCTGAAGTCGTCGCGCGGCCGCACCACAACACACCGCAGCAGTTTCTGAATGTCCGGCTTGGCGATGCGCTCGGGGCGGTACTGTTCCGGCATGACCGTGCCGTCCAGGATGGCCGCGGCCACCATGTACTGCAGGCTGTGGTCGGCCTCTTCCTTGGTGCGCACCTGGGTTTTATCCCCCTCTTCGCCCCCGCCGATGATGTGGAAGGCCACGTCAAAGGTCTCGATCTCAACCTTGGCCACGTCCGGCCCGCGGAAGGGCTGCTCCTGCTGAAGTTCCAGCACTCCTTCCAGGGTGGCCTGGGAATGGATTTCGGCGTTGTACTTTTTGATGATGGTGCGCGATACCCGCTCCAGGTTCTCCGCGTTCCAGTCTATCTCGAATGGCCCGGCGATGGCCTCCTTGAAACCCTTGTTGCCCTCGAACACCTCCAGCGGCCCGGTCAGGCCGCGCAGGGCCAGGAAGGCGGCGTGGGTGCCGGCGAAAGCGGTGTTGGGGTAGGCCAGCCCCTTCCAGTGGGACAGCGCCCCGGTGCGCGTCACCCGCAGGGCGTTGAAGGCCGTCCCGCTGATGGCGAGAGCATTGGCGGTCTTCTCCGGATCCAGCCCCAGCGCCCGGGCCACGCCCGCGGCCACGGCATAGGACCCCTGGGTGGTATGATCGAATCCCTTGGCCCGCACCGGCGCCACGTCGGACAGGCGGCACTGCACCTGGTAGGCCACGGCCAGGGCGGCCAGGAAATCCCGGCCGGACCGCCCCGCGTACTCAGCCGCCGCCAGCACCGCCCCCAGGTTGTCGCTGGGATGGCAGGTCTCGCCCTTGGCCAGGTAGCTGTCGTTGTAATCCAGGTAGCGGACCAGGGCGCTGTTGTAGAGGGCCGCCCGGTCCGGCGCGGTGCGCTCTCCGCCGATCAGGGTGCAGCGCGGAGTCCCCCCGAAATCCACCAGGTGCTCACGCAACATGCGGATGGGCCCGCCTTCCAGCGCCCCCAGGGCGCACCCCAGGCTGTCCAGCACCCGGATCTTCAACTGTTCGCGGGAATGGTCGGAAATCTGGTCATAGGAGGCCTGGGTGACAAATTCAGCCAGGCGTTGCACTTCAGTCATGGGCAATTCTCCCCGAATTCAATTATGGAATTGATACGTAAACCCGGGCGCAGGCTTTGACCCTATTGGCCTTTTTCCCGGTTATCACAGTCGGAAAAACCGACGGCGGGAACTCCGGTCTTGATGAAAACGTGAAGAGGGTAGAAGGCCTTGTCACCACAGGGTCACCGAGAACACAGAGAAGCACTCAGCCATCAGCTTGGCCGTTGCCGCCAGGATGGCCACACAGTGGCCCCTTTGGGAAAGCGGGGACGCCGGACGCAGTACCCATCGTGATTGTGTCGAAGCCGGCGTGCGCTGTCCCGATCAGATGGCCAGAATGGCGGTTCCTGGCAGAAATAACAAATTGTATCTTTGCGGCTTTGCGAGAAACCATGATCAGCCGTATATCTTTATGACTTGCCATCACCCGGTGCGCCTCGCCCTGCTGATCCTGGCCCTGGCAGTCACCGTGCTGGGTCTGGGAATCCTGGCGGCGGACTCCCCGGCCTCGTCCACCGGCCGCTGGAGAACGCTGGAACCCGGCCTGGAAATGGCCCGCTTCCGGCCGCCGGACGGCAGCGCCGCCGACACCGTCATCACCGTCCTTCGCGTAGACCCCCACCGGTGGGACTTCCGCCTGTTCTCCACCTCCCAGGACAGCGGGAAGAATCGCAGCATCCGCCAGTGGAGCCGCGATTATGGGCTGACCCTGGCCTTCAATGCCGGTATGTACCAGCAGGACTACCGTTCCAACGTGGGCTATATGCAAAATTTCGGCCACCGCAACAATGCCGGAGTCCATCCCAAGCACTTCTCCGTGGCCGCCTTCAATCCCCGGCGTTCCGGCCTGGCCCCCTTCCGCATTTTCGACACCGAGGAGCGCGGGGTCAAGTCCGTGGCCCGGGACTACCACACCGTCATCCAGAACCTGCGCCTGGTCAAGCGCCCCGGGATCAACCGCTGGTCGCCCCAGGAGAAGCGCTGGAGCGAGCTGGCGCTGGGGCAGGATCGCGCCGGCCGCGTCCTGGTGATCTTCTGCCGCACCCCCTACAGCATGCATGCGTTGAACCGCATCCTGCTGGCCCTGCCCCTGGATCTGGCCGCCGCCCAGCACCTGGAGGGGGGCCCGGAAGCGCAACTCTACCTGAAGCTGGGAGATACCGAACTCGACCTCTGCGGCAGCTTCGAGACCGGTTTCTTCGAAAACGACCTGAACCTGACCTCCTTCCCCGTACCCAACGTCATCGGCATCGTGCCGAAGACGGATTCCGGAACGACCGGTTCGGCCGCCTCGCCCTGATCCCTCGCCCGGCCCGGCACTCCCCCAACGGCTCACCGTTTCCGGCACGTAACTCCTTTACTGGATAAACCTATAAAGATAATGTATTTATGACTTAACAAGCCCTCCCCGGCGACGCCCGGCAGGGAGCGGCTTGGCTGGATTTCTCTCTCTGTCCGACATGGCCCGTAGCGCTTCGATACTGTTGAAAATTCTGAAATGGTTCAGCTTCGCCCTGCTGGGGATCGTCCTCCTGGTGGTCCTGGCCCTATTCTTCCTCACCACCGGTCCGGGGGAAAACCTGGTCCGCGGGATCGCCGAGGACCAACTGAGCAGCCTGCTCGACCAGCAGGTGGAGATCGGCGACTTCGAAACCAACCTGCTGTCCCGCCTCCAGTTGGACGACGTGGCTGTCTACCGGACGGAAAACGGCGACACCACCTCCCTGCTGTTCCTGGATCACGCCCTGGTGCGGTACGATCCCTTCGCCCTGCTGCAGCAAACCCTCGTCCTGGAAGAGGTGGTGCTGGACAGCCTGAATGCCTCCCTGATCAAGGACGCCGCCGGTAACTACAATCTGGCTTTCCTGAACACGGAACCGGGCGAGCCCGACACGTCCCGGCCGGATACCGCCGGAGGCGGTTTCACTTTTGAGCTGGGCCGGATTGAAATCAACAACTCCTATCTTAGTTACCTGGATAAAGCCGAACCTCGTACCTACGCCACCCTGAAGGGCCTGGATCTCACCGCCCGGCAGGAAGGCGAAGAGTTCCGCTTCGACTTCGACCTGGCGGCGGACTCCGGCGCCGTCGAAGTGCAGAAGATCGAGACGGCCATCCGCGAACTGGCTCTATCCGGCGTGGGGGGGCCGGAAGGAGGGCGCCTGGCCAACCTGTCGGCCCGGCTCCCCGGGCTGGAACTGTCGGGGCAGGGGTCGGTGGACCTGGAAGGGGACGGCGCTCTGGACGGCCGGGTGCGCCTGCAGGGCAATCCGGAGCCGGCGCTGGAAGAGCTGCGCGCCTTCGT
The DNA here is from genome assembly GCA_003599535.1 of Candidatus Zixiibacteriota bacterium. Taxonomy (GTDB): domain Bacteria; phylum Electryoneota; class B3-LCP; order B3-LCP; family B3-LCP; genus SURF-9. Next base: position 9,250 of record QZKQ01000111.1, read on the forward strand.
GCCGGCCGATCTCTACCCGGTGGAAGGCCGCCTGGACTTGACCGCGCGGTTGGACGGCGCCTTGAACAACCCCCGGGTGGAGGCGGAGCTGACCTTCCCCGAGCTGCGGTTGGCCGGGACGGAGATCCAGCGGGGCCTGGTGCGGGGGAGCTGGCAGGGGGAACAGGTCGTCCTGGACAGCCTCGACCTCGTGGCGTTCGGCGGGCGGCTGGCAGCGGAAGGGGCGCTGGCCCTGGACAGCCTGATGGAATTCCGGGCGCACGCGGCGCTAAACGGCATTGACGCCCCCCAGGTGCAGCGTTTCTTCACGGCAGGCGAGGTGCCCTATCAAGGGCAGGTCAGCGGCCGGGTGGAAGCGTCCGGGCGGCTGACCGCGCTTCTACAATCCGACGCCCGGGCCAACCTGCGGCTTCACGACCTGCGCTATTCCGGCCGCCCCGCCGCCCCCATGCAGTTGCGCCTGAACGCGGAAGGCGGCGACTTCGCCCTGAATTTGGACCAGGAAAATTTCTCCCTCCAGGCGTGGGCGCGCCTGGAGGACGAACGGTTGCAGGGACGGTATGACGTGGAAATTGACAGTCTGCAGCCGCTGCTCGTGCTGGCGGCCGGCATGACTGACCTCACCGGGCAGGTGGACCTGCACGGGGAGTTGGGCGGGACCCTGAGCGACCCCCGCGTCACCACCTCCCTGCGGGCGGAGGACGTCAAGTACGGGAGAATCCCCCTGGACAGCCTGCAAGCCCGGGCGGTCTACGCCGGGGGCGAAGTGTTCGTGGACACCCTGCACTTCGTGGGCACCATCGGCCCGCCGCTGGCCTTCATCAAGGACTACTTCGGCCACCTGGCCTACCAGGGGTGGGCCCGCGGTCCGCTGGAGGAACTGGACGCCGGCCTGGCCGTCAACGGCCGCGAGATCACCATCGCCGGATACACGATTGACGAGGGCCTGGTGCGCGCCCGCATGGCCGGCGGCCGGGTCATCCTGGAGAACGTGGCGGCGCGGCACCGGGAGGCGGTCGTGAGGATCATGGGCAACGTGGATCTGGACACCGGCGCGGGGGACCTGGAGATGGGGTTCTGGGACGGCGCCACGCCGGACCTGCCGCTGATCGGCGATCTGATCAACTTCGGCCCCCCCAGCTTTGACTACGCCGACCTGGACTTCGGCGGACTGATCGCCGGGCGCTTCAATCTCCCCCTGGGCGGGCAACGGCTCACCGCCTCCCTGTCGGGCGAACAACTGCAACTGACCACCCTGTCTACCCTGGCCCCGGACACCCTGCCCGCGGTGCAGGGCACTTTGGACTTCACCCTGGCGGTCCACGGAACCACGGACGACCCCGAAGGGCAACTGACCTTCCGCCTGGGCGACCCAACCTTCGAACAGTTCAACGCCGATTCCGTCGGGGGACAGATCCTGCTGGCCGAGCGGACCGTCACCCTGGATTACCTGGAAATCTTCGAGCAGGACTTCTATTCCTGGGCCACGGGTACGGTGGGGATGGTCCCGCAGGAAGGGGGCGGGTACGGTTTCGGGCCGGAAAGCCCCACACGCGGCGAAGCTTACGGGGACAACCTGAACCTGGACCTGGCCGAACCCTTTCTGGGGGAGGGCATGACGGTGGACGGGCGCGCCTCCTACGAGCTGTCCTGGCACGGCGACCTGGGGTATCCCCACGCCCACGGATCGCTGCTCCTGCGGGATGGCCTGATGCGGCTGGGGCCGGACGTCCCTCCCTTCCAGAACCTCGACCTGCGCGCCTCGATCAGCGATTCGCTCCTGGCGGTGGACTATTTCCAGGGCGAAGTGGGCGACGTCCCCTTTGTCCTGACCGCCCGGACCGTGGTGCGCCAACCCAATGACTTCGACCTGGAGCTGAACCTGGCGGTATCCGATTCCGGCCAGGTGCTGGTGGAAGGCACTGTGGCTCCGGAAAACCTGCAACTGGACGCCGAGGTCAACCGTCTTAACCTGGCGCTGGCGCAGCCCTTCGTCCCTGCGGTGCAGGACCTGGGCGGCAGTCTGAACGCGGTGATGGACGCCGGCGGCACCCTGGAGAATCCGCAGTTGCAGGGCCGGATCAACCTGCGCGAATTGACCGTGAAACTGCGGGGATTCGACAACCCCTTCACCGGGGGCGTGGTGAAGGTGGACTTTCAGGGGGAGCAGGTGCAATTGGATTCCCTCTTCCTGCGCCAGGGCGAAAAGGGGACAGTCTTCGCCAACGGCAGCTTGGCTTACGGGGAGGGCACCTTAAGCGACGTCAACCTTCGGGCCTGGATGAACAACCTGGAGATGCAGCGCGAAGATGTGATCCGGCTGTCGGTGCAGGAGGCCGCCTTAAGCTACCGCGAGCAGGGGGAATACCTGGTGCTGGAGGGGGACATCAACCTGGGCGAAACCCGCCTCCTGGTGGACTTCGACCCCACCGACCTGCTGCCCTTCACGCGCAGCGTGGAACGGCCGGCGGGCGCGCCCTCGCCCCTGATACAGCGCACCCGGCTGAACCTGCGCTTCCGGGAAAGCGACCGGGTGTGGCTGGACAACAACGTGGCCACCTTGCGGGCCAACGTGGCGGTGGGAGTGCTGGGGTCGCCCGGCCGGATCAACCTGACCGGCCGGGTGGCGGTGGAGGAAGGCTATGTCATGTTCCTGGACCGCAGGTTTGAGGTCACCCAGGGGACGGTGGACTTCGTGGAGGTCAACCGCATCAACCCCATCGTGGATATTCGCGCCCAGAGCACGGTGATCATCCGCCTGGCCCAGGAACCGGTCACTTACGAGATCACCCTGTCCCTGGAAGGGCCCCTAGACGACCTGATCACCGAGCTGACTTCCGATCCCCCCCTGGACCGGCCCGACATCGTTTCCCTGCTGACCATCGGCGCCACCCGCGAGCAGTTGGCCGGCACCGGGGCCGACGGCCAGCAGTTGGGGGTGCAGGAAGTGCTGCTGCAACGGGTGGAGACCCTCTCCGGCCACCTGCTGGGACAGCAGATCGCCGGCCGCCTGGGACTGGACCAGGTCACGCTGGAAGGCAATATTTTCGACGTGGGCGGGACCGGAGATCCGACTCTGGCGGTAACCGAGCAGCTCAATTCCCGCCTGTCCGTCACCTACACCACCAATGTCGGCCGGTTCAATGAAAACGGCCTGGAGTTGAACTATCTGCTGATCAAGAATTTGTACCTGGAGGGGCAGGCGTACCAGACCGGCGAGGCGGGGCTGGACTTGAAGTGGGAGGTGCGGTTCCGATGAGGAGGGGGAGGCTCGCCGCCGCAATCCTGGCGCTGACGGCCGCCGCGCTTATCACTTTGCCGGCCCGCGCCCAGGAAGACGAGGATATCCGCCTGAAGGTCACCGACGTGCCCATCGAGGGCAATGAGGCGTTCAGCGACGGCCGGCTGCACGACCTGATGATCAATCATCCTTCCGGCTTCTGGTTTCTGGGGCGTAACTGGTACGAGCCCGACGAGCTGGAAGACGATTTGGAAGCCATCGAGATGTATCACCGGCTGGAAGGCTACATGTGGGCCCGGGTGGTCCGCCATGAGGTGCTGCCGGATACCTCCGAGCGGAAGGTGCGCATCCGCATACAATTGGCGGAAGGTCCGCGCACCAGCGTGCAGGAGGTGGATATCATGGGCAACACCGCTTTCAGCGACAGCCTGCTGCGGGAGGAATACATCACCATGGAAGCCGGCCAGCCCTACCGCCAGGCGCTGATCCGGGAATCCCAACTGGCGCTCCTGAACCTGTACGCCGACCACGGCTACCTGGAAGCGGTGGTGGATCCCACCGTGCGGGTGGACAGCGCCCGGCACCTGGCCATGGTGGATTTCCTGGTCACGGAAGGCCCCCAGTTCATCATTGACGAAATCCGGATCGAAGGGCTGCAGAAGACCGAACCGTTTGTGGTGCGCCGCGAATTATCCTTCGAATCCGGTGAGATCGTCAACTATTCGGAATTGGCCAAGTCGCAGCGCCGCCTGTACCAGACCACCCTGTTCAACAGCGCCTTCATCCGCCCGGTGCCGGCGGCCGATGGGGATCCCAACCACAAGGACATCGTGGTGGACCTGCGGGAGGTCCGCTCCATCCAACTGGAGGTGGCGGCCGGCTACGGCACCGAAGACCGGGTCCGGGGCCGCACGGAAGTGCAGCATCGCAACCTGTTCGGCACGGGCCGCCGCGTCGGCCTGGAGGCCAAGGCCAGCTTCATCGAGCGGAGTGGCCAGGCGTACTACGTTCAACCCTGGACTTTCGGCATCCCCTGGGAGAGCAACCTTATCGCTTCCCTGGAATACCGGGAAGAGCCGGGTTTCGACATCTACCGCCAGACCGGAAAGTACATCTTCAGCCGCAAGTTCACCCGGCATTCGTCGCTGGCCCTGACCTACCGCTTGGAACGGGCCGACCTGCGTTACGTCACCGTGGCCGATTTCCCCAGCGACCTGGAGAACAACATCAGCAGCCTGAACCTGGCCGGGATCTGGGATACCCGCGACGACCTGTTCAACGCCACCCGGGGCGTGTACCTGCAGGTGTCGGCCGAATACGCCGGAGGCTTCCTGGGGGGCACCACCGATTTCGTGCGGCCCATCGGGGGATACAAGTACTACCGCACCCTGCGCCGCGGCACAGTGGTGGCCACCGCCGGGCAGGTCGGCTGGGTGGACTACTTCGGCAGCTCCGACGACGTCCCCTTGAGCGAGCGCTTCTTCCTGGGAGGGGCCAACGATCTGCGGGGGTTCGGCTACCGGCTGGTGGGGCCGCTGGACGTGGCCGGAACGCCCGTCGGCGGCAATTTCCTGATTTCCACCAACCTGGCGGAAATCCGGCAGCACGTCTGGAGCATGTTCGGGGTGGTAGGGTTCGTGGACGTAGGCGCGATCTGGCCCCGGGTTGCCGATGTGCGCCTGCGGGATCTCCGCATCGGCGCCGGCCCCGGTCTGCGGGCCAACACCCCCATCGGCATCGTCCGCCTGGACTGGGGGGTCAATGTCGGCCCCCGGGACGGAGAAGACCCCTGGCAGATCTACTTCAGCATCGGGCAGGCGTTTTGAGGAAGGACAGGAGTCATGATGGATGGCGGGTGGGACTGGCATCTGTCCGTCTCCTGACGGAGGGCCCTCCGAAGCGGCAACATTTTTGGGCAAACGCGTAAACCCTGATGAATGTCCGACTCATCAGTAGATGGCCGCAACGCGTTGTCCTCTGATTTTCCTCATTCCTCCCCTTCCGCCCAGAGTCCCCGATCCGCTTCCCGCGCCTCCCGTTCCAGCCGCACGAATTCATCCGCATGCTTGACGTTGGGCGGATAGGTCGCGGCCCGGGCGTATCCCTGCCGCACCAGTTCCGCGTTGAAAAAGGTGCCGTCTTCCAGGTACACGTAGGCCAGAATTCGGCCGTAACGGTCGTGCGGCTGCACGTCGTATTCCAGGCGCACGCGCTTGCCCTGCAGCATACGGCGAGTGAATTCGCCGGCTTCCCGGCCGAAGTGCTCCACCGGCCGGGACGGGTGCTTCGTCTCGGGGGTGTCCACTCCGATCAGCCGCACCCGGTCGCCTCCGGCCAGGACGAAGGTGTCGCCGTCCACCACCCTTTCGACCAGAAAAGCGCCGGGATCCTGGGGGCTTTCGCGGCCCTGGAAGTACCACACCGCCGCGGCGATGACCAGGGCCGCCAGCAGCGCCGGCAGGGAAGCCCGAGGCCTGCGCCGGGAACCGGGAAAATATGTCTTCCTGCGCCTCGCCATCCATCCCCCTCCCACAGTGACGCCACCATGATATACGGCAACTGAAGGGCGGCCCCGCAGAGCCGCCCCTGCTAACGACCAACGACCAACGACTACTTCAGCAGAATGAGCTTCTGCGTCTGGGTGTAATCCCCGGCTTGGATCATCACCAGGTACACCCCCGAAGCCAGCCCCGACCCGTCAAATGCCACCTCGTGCACCCCGGCCTCGCGCCACCCATTCACCAGCGTAGCCACCTCGCAGCCGGCCGTGTCATAGACTTTCAGGCTGACGTAGCTCGCCGCTCGCAGCTCGTAGCTCGCCACTGTCGTCGGGTTGAAGGGGTTGGGGGAAGCGCTCAAGGCAACCTCTTCCGGCAGGGCCGTGTTCCGTCGGCTGGCGGACGGCCCTCCGATTTCACCGGGGAAGGGTTCGCCGGTGCAGGCCCAGCCGCCGGCCGGTCCACCGCCGTCACCGGACTTGGAGAAGGTGAAGCTGGAGCTGTCGGCCAGGCCGTCGGGGTAACTGCCCACGTAGGCGGTGTAGTGGTACAGGCCGGACGGAGCGCCGCCGGGCACGGTCTGATTGCGCACCCGGGTAATGGACGCGCTCCCCGGCAGGGACAGATCCAGCGGCCCCAGCACCGGGCCGTAGATGGTGCCGTTGGGCAGAGTCACCAGGACCCACAGGTCGAAGTTCTGCGTGATCGTGGTGTCGTTGTTGACGGTGCCGTTGTAGCTGAAGGACCCGCCGCTCGGCGGGATGACGATGGGGGGATTGATGGGGGTAAGGGTCACGGACACCTGCGGCAGGTCGCCGGCGATCTGGATGGCATAGGCGTCCCCGCCGTTGCCGAAGGTGCGGTTGTGGACGTGCTTGCCCCCGGCGAAGATCTTCGACCCGTCCGGGGTCATGTCCACGGAATTGATGGAACCGGGGCTGTTGATGGTGAAGAAGGGGGTGGAGCCGGCGCGCTCGTAGACCCGCAGGTCGGGCGTGGAATTGTCCAGGTGGCCCCACGACCCGACGGCGATCACCTGGCCGTCATCGCTGATGGCGATCTCACCCACCAGGTCTCCGAAGGCGGAACTGACCCACAGGGGCACCCCCGTGCCCCAGGTGTCGAACACTGCGGCATGGCCGTCGTAGCTGTTCATGGTGATGAACTCGAGCGACCCGGCGGCCACGGTATTGCCGTCGGCGGACACTTCCACTTCCGAGCACCAGCGGGAGAAGCCTCCGGTGAAGGTGTAGGTCCACAGCAGGTCATAAGTCTGTCCCGCGGTATTCCAGGTGTACACCTTGCAGGTGCCGGCGGCGTTGGATCCGATGGCCAGCACGCTGCCGTCCTGGGACAGGGGAATGGGCGCCTCGGTGTTGTTGGTCTGCACTTCCCAGATAGGGTTGCCGGTGGCGGCGTCCAGCACCCAGCCGGTGTACTTGCTGTTGGCGGAAATTCGCGAGCCGTCGGGGCTGATACGCAGGCCGTACCAGCCGAAATCCACCGGCAGGGTGAAGGTGTGGTCCCACTGCGGGGTGGAGCCGGTGGGGGCGAAGGAGGTCACGCGCCCGGTGGTGCCTTCCTTGGAAGCCACCACTACCCGCGCCCCGTCGCGGGACACCACCACGGTATAGGCCCAGGAAGAGGCGCCCAGGTCGTAGGTCCACAGGGGGGTGCCGGAGTTGGCGTGGAAGACGCTCAGGTAGTGGGTGTGCCCCAGCGCGTACACCTCGCCGTTCTGGGACAGCGCCACGCAGGCATTGCCGTCGCCCACGGGATAGGTCCACAGGGGGACGCCGGAACTGGTCTGGTAGCTTTCCGCCCGCTGGTTGTTCAGGGTGATGCCCAGGGCCATCCAGTTGCCCTCCGGGGACACGGCGGTGTTGTTGCACATGCCCACGGGGTCGTTGACGGTCCACAGCAGTTGGCCGGTGAAGTCATCACACGCGACGGGTCCGTACTGGACCGGGCCCGCGGCGGCCACCGCCGAACCCGGCTGGGAGGCGGTGGGAAGGGTCTCCAGGCGGGACTGGAGCAGGCCGTCGGCCGTGCGGAGGTGGTGCACGGTCCCGGGTTCAGCCCAAGCCGTGGTGCAGAGGACGGCAAAGACGGCGGCGAACAGGATCAGGGGTGCGATTCGCGTCATGATCATCTCCTTCCATGGCGGGGTCAATCAGGGTGGATGATGAGATGTATCAATATAGCGAAAAAAACCGGATTGTCAAGAGGGGAAAGCGAGTTTGTCGTTGCGGCGGGTGGTGGGAAGCCGCGATTATGACAAAGGGCGATGCAGCGCGCACCGCCCTGTGCCGTAACCTTGCTGTGACACTATACCTGGATCACCCGGTGTTGCACGCCACTCAGGACGGAGAGCATCAGGGTCAGGTATTCCCGCAAGTGGCGGGTCAGGAGGTAGTATTCGCGGACGTAATCCCTGGCCACCTTGCCCATCTCCGGGATGCGGTCCCGGTGGTGGAGCAACCAGCGGATGCGATGCGCCGCCCCTTCGGGAGTGTTCACCAGGAAGCCGGTGTAGTAGTTGATCACCTGCAGGCGGATGCCCCCGGTATCGCCGCCGATGACCGGTTTTCCCTTCCACAGCGCCTCCGTGACCGTCAGCCCGAAGCCCTCCTTGGTGGACTTCTGGATGACGATGTCGGCTAGACGCTGCAGGGCGTTGATGGTGCGATGCGCGTTGGGCGGCAGCAGCAGCACGTGAATGTCGGGGTCCTTGTCGGCCGCCTCCAGCACTTCCTCGAAGATCTGCTTGCCTTCCGGGTCATCGGTGGCGCCGCCCCCGGCCAGCACCAATTGGACGGGAGAGACTTTCCGCACCTCGCGGTACGCCTGGATGACGCCTACCGGGTCCTTGAAGCGGTCGAAGCGGGAGATCTGCACCAGCAAGGGACGATCCGGATCCAGGCCGTATTCCCCCCGCACCGATTCGATCTCCGCCGGCGTCAAGTCCACGTTCTTGTCGCTCAAAGGGTCAATGCTGGGCGGCACCAGGAACTGGGGATGGGGCAGCGGCTGGGCGAATTCCGCCATGGAAAAGATGCTGGCGTCGTACTTTTCCGCGTAGGCACGCAGCCCCCGCCAGACCGGGTGATAGGGCCGGCTGATGTCAATGTGCGCCCGCCAGATCCATTTCCCCTTGCGGTTGGGGCAGAGTTCGATCAGAGCGGCGGGCTGGGGATCGTGGATGAAGACGAGATGGGCATCTTCCAGGATGGGGCGCAACCGCTCGGCATTCTCCTGGTTGACGTCCCAGTAGGTCCGCCAGTCCTTCTGCGAGAGGTAGACGGCCTTGCCCTGCAGCCCGTTGTGGAACGACTTGGTGACCTCGAAAAACGGGGTGGTCCCGTGGATCACTTCCCAGGCAGTGTCCAGGCCCACGTCGCGCATCAGGGTGATCATCCAGTCCAGGATTTCAGCTACGCCGCCCCCTTCCCGGGTGGAATTGACATGCACCACCCGCAGGCCTTTCAGCTTGTCTCCCAGGTTGCGCAGTTGCCGCATCACGGCGCCTCCGACCACGCCCTCGTAGGCTCCCAGTGGCTGGCTCATGCTTCCCCCCCCACCTCGCGCAGTACCCGTACCAGTTCGCGGCGCAAGTCAATCAGGCCGTAAAAGTAGAAATCAATGCTGTTCAGCGCCCGAATGTACGGCTCGCCCTCCTCGCCCAGGTCGCGCAGCCACACGGTGAAGTCATCCACCTCCACCGGTTCGCGGCGCCGGGCTTCCAGGAAATGGTAGTAAACGCTGCCCAGGGTCATGCGCTGCACCGCGCCGGCCAGATCCCCGGGCTGCTCCACTCGCTCGCCGGTATCGAACACCGCGGTGGTGGCTTCCATGAAGTAGAATTCGCTGCCGGGCATGGCGCTGGGCACCTGGTACACCTCGCCCAGGCGGTCGTCAATTAATTCCAGCAGGTGGCGGCGCAGTTCGGGGATGTTGTTAAAGCTGTAGGGATCAATGATGCCCAGGCGCTCGGCCAGCACCCGGTCGCTCAGTTGCAGCTTGGTCCAGACGGCGAAGTCGTTGCGGTAATCGGGATTGTCGAACGACGGCCGCAGCGGAGTTTCGAAGAAGTGGTGGTAGATGACGCTGTCCTGGCAGGCGGCCACGCCCTGGCGCAGTTCCCGCAGGTTGACGGCCGCCGGCAGACCGCTCATGCGCGTCAGCAACGCGCAGTCGTATACGATGAATGGAACCATGGATTGTTTCTTGATAATAAAGGTGGGCCTGTGTTGGGCTTTATTTTGGTACGAGGAAGCGCGGAGAATGATGGAAACAGGGTGAAAGGCGGGGGAATGCGCCGGCCTTCTCCCCCCGGCGAATCGCAGCCCTGGCCCCGCGTGAACCAACCTCGCTGGCCACTACAGATCAGCTCCCCTCCGTCAGCCGACGGACTGACCCAACTTTTCTATCGGCCGGAAGAGCGCTTCGGGTTACGGTCAGGGCCTACTTTTCCAAGGCCTTTTTCGTCAGCACCTTGCCCAGTTCCACGCCGGGCTGGTCCAGAGGATCAATGCGCAGGAAGGCGCCGGCGAACACGGTGGCGATTTCCAGGGTCATGAGGAAGTGCCCCACGGCGAAGGCGTCCACCCGGGGGAACAGGGCCGTCAGGCTGGGACGGCCGGCCTGGCGCAAGGCTTCCTCGGTGGCGCGCTTCTCGGCGGTGATCAGCTCGGCCAGGGTGTGGCCTCCCCAGAAGTCCAGCGCAGGGCGGTCAGGGTAAAAGCGGGGAATGACCACGTCCACCCCGTGGTCGGCCACTTCCAGGAAGCATATCACCTTGTCGAAGGGGCCTTCCATGTACAGTTGCACCTGGGAATGCTGGTCGGTGGCGCCCAGGGCCTTTTCCGGCGTCTGTCCCCAGTAGATTTCCGCGCCGGAAAGGTCGTAGCGCTTGCCCAGGCTTTCGGCCCAGAGCTGGCGGAACCAGTCGGCCAGGCCCAGCAGGCGGTTGCTGTAGGGCATCATCACCACCGTGCCGGCCCCCTTCAGGTCGCGCAGCAGGGCCAGCGACAGGCCGAAACGGTAGGCGGGGTTGAACAGCACGTCGGGCCGGGTGCCTTCGTCGTCGGCAGCGCGGGCTCCGGCGCACAGGGCCTCCAGATCCAGCCCCGCCAAAGCCGCGGGCAGCAGCCCCACCGCCGTCAGCACCGAAAAGCGCCCTCCCACGCCGGGATCAATGCCGAAGGCGGGGATGTTCTCGGCGCGGGACAGTTCCCGTAGCAGCCCCTTCTCCGGATCGGTGGTGAAGACCAGGTGCTCAGGGGCGCGATCCTTCAGCTTGTGCTGCAGGCGCTCGCGCACCACCAGGTACTGGGTGATGGTTTCGGGTGTGCCGCCGGACTTGGTGACCACGTTGAAGAGGGTCCGTTCCAGGTCCAGGTTGCGCAGCAGGGTGTCGAATTCAAAGGGATCCACGTTGTCGGGGAAGTGCAGCCGGGGAATCGGGGCGGGAGGCAGGGCATTGCGGCCCAACGCGTGCAGCAGCGCGGCCGGTCCCAGGGAACTGCCGCCGATGCCCAGCACCACGACGTCATCCCAGCGACCCTTGGCGGAATCGGCCCATTGGCGGATTTCGCCGACCTCCTGGCCCCGGTAGGGCAGGTCATAGAACGGCAATTGGCCGGCGGCGCGCCGGCGCATCAGGTCGTCGTGGGCCTGGCGGGCCCGGGGCAGGGCTCCGGACAACTCCTCTTCACTTAATCCCATGCGCTCGCCCACCCGGTCGAATTCCAGGTTGGCGAAATCCCAGGTAACGTTGGAGATGGTCATATCTACCTCCATTGGAAAATGGCTGTCGGCTCTCTGCTCTTGGTTGTCGGCTGCACCTGTTCACCATCCCGCGAAGCGATGGAGTGCCTGTGGCACCGGCTATGCACATTCGACCCCGTCAGAGGCGGGAAAAGAGGAGGCGGGGGGGCGCTTCTCTCCGGGGGTTACACGCCCCGGCTACTATTGTGTCACTCCTTCGGAGTGAACAAGAGGAGGCAGGGGATCGCTTCTCTCCGGGGGTCTAAAACCCCCGGCTATGCACATTCGACCCCGTCAGAGTCGGGAAAAGAGGAGGCGGGGAGGGGCTTCGTCTCCACAGGTTGCCACCTGCGGCTAATCCCGGGTCATCCCTATCCCGAAGGGGCCACGGCGTGGCGAGGCCCGAGGTTTTCAGCGGGCCGAAGCAATCTCCGCCCATCGCCCGGCAGTGTCATTGCGAGGCCGCGGTTTTTCAGCGGCCGAAGCAATCTCACGGTCAGAATCGCCGATGGAACGGAGGGAGCGGATGTTGGTCCACCCCTTCAGGGTGGCACAGGAGGTTGGGGAATCCGTTCTCCGTAGGTTGAAACCTACGGCTACTAAAAGACCACCCTTTCAGGGTGATATTCTGGCTCCTGGCTCCGGACTCCCGGCTCCCGGCACCTGGCTCCTGACTCCTCGATTCTGTCTTCTGTCTTCTGTCTCCTGTCTCCTGTATTCTTCTTCTGTCTTCTAGCTCCCGGCTTCTGGCTCCTGGCTCCTGAATTCTGGCTTCTGAATCCCTTTTTCCGGACTCCTAAAAATACCCCTCATCGTGCAAAAAAGCAACGGCGAAACGAGATATTTCGTGATGTTTCCGCCTCTCATGGTGAAACGACGGCGAAATCGCCGGCATTTGCGCTGGCCCGGCTTTTGCGACTCAGACCCGTGATGCACTGGGCTTATTGGATGATTATCATGCGCATGGGTTACCTGATCATCGCCGTCCTGGCGGTTGCGGCCGCCGGCCCGGCCTGGGGGGAATGGCGGAACCTGCGCCCCGGCATGGAAGGCCGGCGCCCGGAATTCGTCATGCTCAGCCACACCTCCGCGGGCGACCGCTTCGAACTGCGCCTGCCGGGCGTGGAACTGGATGGCGCCGTCCTGGAAGGCAAGCTCTGGGACCGGGTGGACATCTACGGCGGGGGCTTCGAACAGGAGAACGGCGCGCCGGAAGTGCCGCACGTGACCCGCCTCGTGGCCCTGCCGCCCACGGCCGGAGTGCGGGTGGAAGCGGTGATCCTGGAAGAAGAGATCATCCCCGGCGTGGAGCTGATGCCGGCGCAGGGGATAGCTCCCGACGAGGGTCCCGAGGCCGGTCGGGTGCGCCACTTCGACGCGGCCCGCTACGCCCGGGACGCATTCTACCCGGACGTCCTGGTCCGCAGCGGCGAACCGGCCATCATGCGCGGACTGCGGGTGGTCCCGGTGCAGATCAACCCGGTGCGCTACAACCCGGTCACCCGGGAATTGCGGGTGGCCCACCGCCTGGAAGTGCAGGTGCATTACGAAGGGAGCGATCCGCGCAATGTCCCCGCCGGGCCGCCCCGCCCGGTGTCCCGCGCCTGGGCTGACTTGGCCCGGACCATGGTGGTGAACTACGACGAAACCCGCAACCTGGACGAAACCCTGACCGGCTCCTACCTGGTCATCTGCGAAGACGACCCCGACTTGGTCAGCAAGGTGGATTCTCTGCTGGTGAACTGGAAGCGGCGCAAGGGGCACAGCGTCACCCGGCAAACGTTCACGCCGCCAACCACCGCCACCGCCGTCAAGAACCTGATCCAGGCGGCCTACAATAATTGGCCGGTCCCTCCCGAATTCGTGCTGCTGATCGGCGACACGAATGGGGATTACGCGCTGCCCGCCTACGAAGCTTTTTACGGCCTCGACCACGAATATGGCCTGCTGGAAGGCAACGACCAACTGGCCGACGTGGCCCTCGGACGCATGCCCGCGGGCAATGTCACCGAAGCCCTGACGCTGCTGAATAAAGTGCTGTGGTACGAGAAGCAGCCCTACACCGCGCAACCGCAATGGTTCCATCAGGCCGTGGTGATCGCCGGGGAACCGCAGTCCGGCATTTCCACCATCCAGACCAAGCGCTGGATCAAGACCCGGATGCTACAGCACGGCTTCTCCCGGGTGGACACCCTGTGGTACAACATGCCCGGAGTGGGCGACCCGCAGATCCAGCAGGCCATCATCAGCAGCATCAACAGCGGGGTGTCGTACTTCAACTACCGCGGCTATTCCGGCATGAGCGGCTGGCAGAATTCCATGACCTACGGGCTCACCAACGGGTACCGGATGCCCTTCGTCACCATCCTGACTTGCGGGACGGGCGGGTTTAACGGGGAAAGCCGCCAGGAGGTGTTCGCGGTGGCCGGCACCCCCACCACCGGTCAGGGAGCCATCGCCTGCGTGGGCACCGCCACCCTGAGCACCAATACCCGCTGCAACAATGTCATTGACGTGGGGATGTACTACGGCATCTTCGACGAAGGGATCACCGCGGCGGGCAATGTCCTGCTGCGGGGCAAGCTGGAACTGTACAACGCCTACGCCACCCTGAACTCGAGCTTTGTCTCCAACTTTTCCAAGTGGAACAACCTGGCCGGCGACCCCGGCCTGGACCTGTGGAGCGGGCCGATCCAGACCATGACCGTCCAGGCGCCGGACCAGATGAACCTGGGGGACAACCAGTTGACCGTCACCGTGCAGACCGCCGCGGGGCTCCCCCTGCCGGACGCCCTGGTGTGCGCCTGGAAGCCCGGGGAAACCCAGGTGACGGCGCTCACCGGAACCGACGGCACCGCCCGCCTGCTGCTGGGCCCGTGCAGCGCCGGCAACCTGAAGGTGACGGTAACCCGGGCCAACTACAAGCCGGTGCTGGATTCACTGAACCTGACGGCGCAGCCGGTGCAGGTCGGTCTCTACGGCGCGGTCATTGACGACGACATGACGGGGGAAAGCCAGGGCAACGGCGACGGCCTTCTGAATCCCGGGGAAATCCCGGAAGTGCTGGTGACGCTGAAGAACTTCGGCTCACTCGCCACCGCCACCAGCGTGACCCTGACGGCCACCGAACAGGACCCCTACGTCACTCCGGGGGACATGTTCGAAACCTACGCTTCGCTGCCGCCGGGCGCTGTCGGCGTGTGCCTGGACGACATTGACTTTCACCTGTCCCCCAACACCCCGCACGGTCACGTTGTCCACCTGAACCTGGCGGTGAACTCGGCGCAGGGATCCTGGCCGGTGGGACTGGAACTGGTGGTGCAGGCGCCGCGCCTGGAAGCCCAATGGGCCCGGGTGCCGGGGATATCCGACACCCTGGTGGATCCGGGGGAAACGGCGGACCTGGTGGTTTATATACGCAATGACGGCGGCGCGGCCGCAACCGGAGTCAGCGCCCGGCTGCGCTCCCTGGATCCCCTGCTGACGGTATTGGATTCCATCGCCTACTACGGCCAGATCAACGCCGGGGCGCTGGTGGTCAACGCCGCCGACACCTTTGTGGTGCAGGCCTCCACCGCCGCCCCGCGCGGGCTGCTGATCCCCCTGCAGGTGCAGTTCACCGCCACCGGGGGAATCGTCCAGGTGGATACCTTCGACCTGCAACTGGGAATGCGCGACCACTCCGATCCGCAGGGCCCGGACGGCTACGGCTATTACTGCTACGACAACACCGACGTCAACTACGCCCCCTGCCCTGTCTACGACTGGGTGGAAATTGACCCGCACCATGGCGGGCTGGGCGCCCTGATCCCCATCGTGGACACCGGGTACAACTTCGATTCCTCCTACACCGTGGATCTGCCTTTCGACTTCCAGTACTATGGCCAGGCGGTGGATTCCATCACGGTCTGTTCCAACGGCTGGATTTCCATGGTGCCCAACGCGGCCATGAACCTGTTCCGCAACTGGCCCATCCCCTCGTGCATGGGGCCGGACGGGATGGTGGCGCCGTTCTGGGACGACCTGAAGACCGTGGGAGGCGACGGCATCTTCCGCTGGCATGACGCCGCCAACCACCGCTTCGTCATCGAATGGTCGCGCCTGCCCAACTGCGGGTCCCCCAATCCCCAGGAAACCTTCGAAGTCATCCTCTACGACCCGGCCCATTATCCCACCCCCACCGGCGACGGGGAAATCCTCTTTCAGTACCACACGATCACGGAAGTGGCGGGCATCTACCACGACAACGGGTATTCCACGGTGGGCCTCGAAAATCCGGCGCAGAACGACGGCCTGGAAGTGGTCTACTCGCAGCAGTACCATGACCCGGCCGCTTCGCCTCTGGCCAACGGAAGGGCCTACCTGTTCACCACCCGCTTCGACTACACACCGCCCGGGCAGGTGCTGGAAATCACCCTGACGCCGACGGGTGCGCCCATTATCATCCCTCCCGGCGGAGGCGCCTTCAACTACCAGGCGACCCTGGTCAACAGCGGGACCGCCCCGGTGGGCTGCGACCTTTGGATCATGCAGCAGCAACCCAGCGGCCAGTGGCAGGGGCCGTTGCTGGGGCCGCTGGACCTGACCCTGCCGGCCGGCGCCAACCTCAGCCGCCTGCGCAACCAGAACGTGGCGGGATCGGCCGCGGCGGGGACCTACCAGTATTACGGCTACACCGGCTATTACCCCGTCACGGTCTTCGACAGCTCCGGCTTCGCCTACACCAAGTCGGGCGTGGACGCTTCCGGGCCGGTGGGCAACTGGGCCTGCACCGGCGAACCCTTCCCCGGCGAACTCGAAGGGACGCGCTCCGTCGCGTCCATTCCCGAGACATTCGCTCTATCCGCCTCCCCCAACCCTTTCAACCCGCGGACGGCTCTGGGCTTCACGCTCCCGGCTCCCGGCCACGTCGGCCTCCGGGTGTACGACACGGCGGGCCGCGAGGTGGCCACGCTGGTGAATGGGTGGCGCGAGGCCGGGGTGCACGAGGTGACGTTCGACGGGTCGGGGCTGGCTTCGGGGGTGTATTTGGTGAGGATGGAAGCAGGGGAGGTGGCGCAGGTGATGAAGCTGGTGCTGCTGAAATAAGATCCGAGATACGAGATCCGAGATGCGAGAAACCAGGGCGGCGTCAGCGGTGACGCCGCCCTGATTGTTGGCTGTAAGTTGTCCGCTGTCCGCTGTCTGCTTTTTCCCGAGCCCCGTTTACGGTTATTGACTAAATACTGCACGTAATGCCGTGGTGGCATGCTTCCCCCGCAGGGGCCACTGCGTGGTGGCTCCCGACCGCCACGGCACGGGTTCACGGCCGCGACGCTTGACCGGTCGGGAGACGAAG
>QZKQ01000134.1 GCA_003599535.1 Candidatus Zixiibacteriota bacterium
GATGACCAGCATGGGACTGCGGTTGTCGTGCTTGCGGCCCTGATAAATGTGTCGCGTCTTGTGAAAAAAGACATAAAAAAAATGAGGGTGGTGATGACAAAGGCCAGGCGGTGGGAGAGGGCCCAGTCGCCCAGGAAGCGCTCGACGGCGTTGATGGAGACCGGCGCGTCCTTGTCGCGGCGGTTGCAGTGCACCTCGCAGGGGTGGGGGCAGACCCGACCGCAGGTGGCGGGCAGGGGGTTGGTCTGGGTGACCAGGCGCCAGGCTTCTTCGAAGGCCTCGTCGCGCGGCCGTTCGTTGCGCTGCACCTGGGCCACGATCTGAAGCACGGCACGGATATCGGTACCCTGCAGGCAGTGGACCATGCAGGGGGCCAGGAGCGGCGGTTGATTCCGGGAAGACATGTCAGCGTGCATCCTTCAGGTCAGAGTACACCGGGCGAAGCGACCCGGCGGGAAACGCGGCGGAAGGGATCATCCGATCCCGATGCAGCTCAGTCAAAGCCCGGAGGCTTCCATGCGCATTTCCGGCGGATCGCCCAGGACGACGCCGTACACCAGGGAGCCGACAATGACCAGGATGAGCGCCAGGTAGAAGAGCAGTCGTGTCTTGTCCATGCGCCTTTGGTGGATGGGAGTGATGGTTTGGATGTGATGCGCCCGCCGGGCAGGCCTCACGGTCTGCCCGGCCGGCGAAACGGTTGCGGAGTCATTCGGATTCCCGGCGGCGGGTCGGTCAGAGCCGGGACGGGGGGCGGTCAGGGGGCCAGGAGCGGGTCCACCGCGGCCTGGATCTTGTCCGCCTTCATGAACAGCGCGCTGGCCCGGATGACACCCTCCCGGTCAATGATCATCAGGTGGGGCAGCTTGGAGACCTTGTAGTCCCGCACCACGCCCGATCCCTTGCACACCAGCACCTGGCTGCCAATCTCGTACTTGCTGGCTTCGGCGGCCGCCTGCTGCGCCGGGTTGATGGCGTTCAGGGAGAGGATGACGACCTGGTCTTCCGGGTACTGCTCGCGAATGGTCTTTAAATGAGGAATCTCCTCATGGCACTGGCGTCAGTCGCCTTTCCAGAAATGCAGGATCACCACCTGGCCGCGGAACTGCGACAGGCTCAACTCCTCCCCGGTGACGGTGGGCAGGGTGAAGTCCGGCGCGGTCTGACCGACGGGCAGCGCGGCCAGGGCCGGTAGCGCGCCGGCGGCCAGGAGCAACAGCAGGGCCAGTAGGCGAGGGGTACGGTTCAGCATGCGTGGATCCTCGTGCATTTATCGGTTAGTCCCGCCGAACCGGACGCCCGGCGGATCAATTATGTCACCGCAGATGTCGCTGCCGGGTTCCCCGGAAGTTACGGCCCGCCGGGGGGATTGGCCAGCAGGGAATCAATCGCCGCTTCGATGATGGCCATCTCGGGCAGGAAATCCTCCGCGGTGGCCGCCCCATCGAAGCGCTCCATCACCACGCCGGCCTGGTTGACCAGCAGGATGGTGGGCAGCGCCCCGGTTTGGTATTCCTGGAAGGTGAGGCCGCGCCCCGCCGCGGTGCTGTCATACAGCAGCGGATACGTCAGGGGCTGCAAGAGCGGATGATTGGCCAGGATGGTGCGGTTGGGGGCGTCCTGGTTAAAGGCCAGCACCTGCACCAGGCTGTCCGGGTACGCATTCACGATCTGGGTCTGGAAGTACGGCATCTCCGTACCAACGCAGTAGCCTCAACCCAGAGAGAAGAAGTAGAGCAGCGTCACCTCGCCGGAAAAGCTGTCCAGAGTCAACTCGTTGCTGTCCAGGTCGGCCAGGGTGAAATCGGGCGCCGGGAAACCGGGGTAGGGCGACGCCGGGAGGTTGGTCTGCAGGGTGAATTCGGCCAGCCTCTTCTGCAGCGGTTCGACCCAGACGTCCTGGGGCGGGCTGAACCAGACCAGGGTGTCCTGCTGCAGGCAGGTCACGGTGTGGACCAGCAGCCGGTGCTTGCCCGCCACCACCTCATCAATGACGTAGGCGTAGGGCCGGTAGCCCAGGGTGTCGTCGTCCAGGATAATGTGGAGCGAGTCGGCCGGGCCGCCGGCGCCGAGTTGCCCCCGAACTTCGATGGACCCGGTCCAGATATCGGGTTCGGTGGGTTTATCGCCGCAGCCGGCCAGCAGGGCGGCCGTCAGCAGCATCCCCGCGACGAGGGTCAAGCCAGGAAATCCGGATCTCATAGGATGTGCTCCAGGGCCAGCAGGTACGTGTTCATCTCGATATCTTCATCGCTCCAGTAGTAGCGGTACTTCACCATGACGGTGGTTTCGGCGAAGAGCCGGTGGCTCAGCAGGCCGGACAGGGACCAGCTTTCGAAGTAATCCCCGGTGATGGTCTCCAGTTGCACCGGGTCCTTCGGCAGGCCGCGGTAGTAGCGCCCCCGCAGGGTCAGGATGGTGCCCCAGCTCAGATACTGGTCCACTTCCAGGGAGGGGGACCAGGCGCGGTACTGCATCCCGTTCCAGTTCTCGCGCCACTCGGCGTGCACCGCGGTCTTGGTGGGCAGGTACTGGGACACCCAGAAGGTCAGGGTGTTGGAGAAAAAGTCCCCCTGGTCGCCGTCCACGAAGTAGTAGCCGTATTTCACCTGCAGGGCGGTGCTGCGGCTGACCGACTGGCGCAGCTTCAGCTCCAGGGAATGGGCGTCGCTGGATCCGGGCAGGCTGTCCACGGTGTTGTAGTAGTAGCCGTAGGAGACGTCGGCCAGGGTGAAGCCGGCGAAGTCAACCTTGCCCCCCGCTTCGATCATGCGCCCCAGGAACCCGCCCGTTCCCCGGGTGACCTGGCCGGAAACGTGGGCCTCCGTATTATCGGTTACGTTGCGCGTGTATTTGGCGTTGAACAGTTCCTGGTTGGTGGCCTCGTCCAGTTGGGAATACTGGTATTTGACCTGGAGTACGTCGTTGATGCCCAGGCCCTGCGACACCCTGCCCAGCACCCGGTTTTCGGGGAAATCCGCAATGTAGGGAAGCGGCTGGCGGTACTCGTGCCCCGGATATTCAAACAGGATGGGGCTGGGGTAGGCGTAGTTGAAGTAGTCGGTGTACTGGTATTCCAGCTTCACCTGGGTGAAGTTGCCGATGCTGAAACTACCCGCCTGGGCCGCCGCCGCGCCCCAGAGGCAGAGAGCGGCCGCGCATATTCGCCGGAAGGCCGGCGCCTTGTGGAAAACCATGTCGAGGAGTCCGTAGCTAAACCGGGTCAACCGCGCTGCCGGGTTGACCGTGATAATCCGGGTTTGATCCAGGGAAAGCCCGTTCCGGGCCGGTACGGATCATCACGTAGGGCATTCGCCGGACGAACCGGACTGCCCGCCGTCCTCGACCTTGCACAGGTCGCTGTCCTGGGCGTCGTCGGCATACATGATGGGATCGCTGACCGGTTGGTCCAGCAGGTACACCATCTTGGCGCCGCAGCCGCCCAGCCCCAGCGACAATCCCGCGTACAACGCCAGCGCAAGGAGAGTCATCAGGATGCGTTTCACGGCTGGTATTTGCCTTTCTGAGGTGGTATATTTCTCATATTTATTGCAATTTACGCAAAAAATTTCCCCGTGTCAAGGGATTTTCCACGGGGATTTCCGTCCCGGTGTCAACGGTTGTTGACAGGTAAAGTATTGATAATGCAATCTTTTTACCCCCCAGGGGGTGATAGTTTCGGGAGGCCGCCCGCGCCGGGACGACTCGACCCGCGCGGCGCATTGCCTCTGGCGGAGCCGGGCGCAAAGGAACCAACCGTGGGCAAATCCGGCCCCCGCGGAAAAAATTTCCAAGAGGCACGGCGGAAAAAGTTTTTGGAATTGCGGAAGTTTTGCCGTATATTCGTATATAGACAGTTTCAGGACAGCGGAATTCCCGGATTTCTAAGAATCTGTACGGGAAGGCGCCATAACATGTCCGCCGTTATGTCATTTTTTTGAAAGGAGGAGGGATGGAACCCGATCACCCTCCGGTTAAAGCACGCAAGTACCTGACCCTGACGCAGATCGCCAAGCAGTTGGGCATTTCCCCCCGCACCGTGGTGCGCTACCGGTCGGAATATGCCCCCTACCTGAATCCCTACGCTCCGCCCGGCGGCGGCCGGGGCCTGAGGCCGGAGGCGGTGGAGATCCTGCGCACCATTCATACCCTGAAGTCGCATCGCGCTCACTGGACCGAAGTCAAGCGGGAATTAGACGCCCGCTTCGGAGTGGGCGAGGCGCCCGCCGCCCGCGCCGGCACCCGCTCCTTCCAGCGCTCCCTGGAAGCCATTCGCGATTCCAACCTGCTGCTGACCTCGGAACTGCGCCTGTTGTTTCGCGACGTAAACCGCCGCCTGGAAGCGCTGGAGGACACGGTCAAGCAACTCCAGGCGCTCCTGCCCCTGCCCCAGCGCCTGGCCGAAGAGCGCTCCCGGCGGGAACTGGCCATCTCCCACGCCCGCCGGCTGATCGAGGAGCAGCAGCGGCAGATTCAGCAGTTGAAAGGGGAAATTCCCCGCACCGAACCCCTGTTTCCGGAAACCGCCGAGGCGGAACTGGAGGAACAAGAACCGTGAAGCGAGCGGCGCAACGGCAACCCGAAGTGGATCTGGAAGACGTCCCTGTCCGCACCGGCCCGGGGCTGGGCGCGGCCCTGGTGCTTCCCCTGGCGTTCCTGGCCCTGGCCCTGCTGTGGGGGCAGGTGGGATACCTGACCCCGTCGGTCTCCCGGCCCCTGGGTGGAATTCTGTGGCTGGCCGCCGTGGCCCTGGCCGCCCGGGAGAAAAAGATCCTCTGGGTGCTGGCGTCCGCGCTCCTGCTGTTCAACCCCTGGGGCGCGGTGCAGCAGCAGGCGGGCCTGTGGCTGCTGGGGCTGTTCCCCTGGGCCGGAGGCCGCTGGGGCCGGCGCTGGATGGGCGCCGCCTGGCTGGCGGCCCTGGGCGGCTTCGCCTGGCACCACCTCCCCGGCTTGTGGCCGCGGCTGGACCTGTGGACCTCGCAGAATGCCGCCACTCTGTCGCAGGCTAACCTGTCGGCGGCGGCCGCGGGACTGCCCCTGGCGGCGCTGGCGCTCTGCTTTCCCCTGGCGGCGCTGCTGTCCGAACGGCGCCTCCTGCCGGCTTTCTCCACCGCCGGGCTGGTGGCGCTGGCCACCCTGATATACTGGGGTCTGCAGCGCAAGCTGGAAAGCTCCCTGCACCAGTACGGTTTCCACGGGCAGCACGACGCCTTCAGCCTGCAGTGGGTGCTGCTGATCCTGCTGGCGCTGGTGCTGGTGCTCTGGGCCGTGTTCGATCCCCCGCCGGCCCGGCCGCCGCGCCGCCGCGCCGGGTGGCTGATCCCCGCCCTGGCGGTGGTCGGAGCCGTCCTGGCGGGGTGGGCGCCCCGGGTGGGCTCCCCCGACCCTTCCCGGCTGGTGGTGTTCTACGACAAGGGCTACATGGACTGGAACACCCCGGTCTACGGCCGCTACGGCCAGCACTCTTCCGGGATGTTCGGCCTGGCGCCGCAGTACCTGCAGTGGCGCGGCCTGCAGACCACCCGCCGCGACGCCCTGACGCCCGAGCTGCTGGATTCCGCCGGGGTGGTGGTCGTCATCAACCTGCAGGAAGATTTGGGCAAGCCCGAAGAGCAGGCCCTGCGCCGCTGGATCGAAGCCGGCGGCACGCTGATCCTGCTGGGCGACCACACCGGGCTGGCCGGCATCCGCGAACCGCTGAACCGGCTCAGCTCCCCCTACGGCATCACCCTGAACTTCGATTCCGCCAAGCCCACGCGCAACGGCTGGGGCGGGTCCATGGCCGCCGCGCCGCACCCGATGGCGGCGGGCCTGGGGATTAACCGCCTGGCGCCGCCGGGACGGGAAGGTATCACCCAGGTCTGGATCGGCGCCTCGCTGACGGTCCAGTCCCCCGCGCGCCCCCTGCTGGTGGGGCGGGAAGGCTTCAGCGACCAGGGCAACCCGGAAAACGAGAAGGACGGTTACCTGGGAGATTTCCGCTACCTGGTCAACGAACGCCTGGGCAACCTGCCGCTGGCCGCCGAAGCGGCCGTGGGCCGGGGCAAGGTGCTGGTGTTCGGGGACACCTCCACCCTGCAGAACGGCTCCCTGGTGCGCGCCGGGGAATTCGTGCGGCGGCTGTTCTACTACGCATTGGCCCCCTCCCGGCCCGCGCCCGAGGCGTTGAAGCTGGCCGGGGTCCTGCTGCTGGCGGGAGCCGCCCTGGCCTGGGCCCTGTCCGGCTCCACCTACCTGGGGCTGGCGCTGGGGTCGCTGGCGCTGTTCGCGGGAAGCCTGGCCGTCCAGGCGCGCCTGGAAGCCGCGCTGCGCCTGCCCGCCGCCGCCTGGTCCGCCGAGGCTCCCCCCCGCGCCCTGCTGGACCATTCCCACCGCCCCCGACTGACCTTCAACCAGGTGTCCGACGACGGATCCTGGGGTTTGCAGAACTGCCTGCTGCGTTCCGGCTTCCTGCCCGTGGTCCTGGAAACCTGGGACGAGGCGGCGGTGCGGGACGCCCGCGTGCTGGTGGAGGTGGCTCCGGCCCGCAGCTTCCGTGCCGGGGAAACGGCGACGGTGCGGGCATTCATGGAAGGCGGCGGCCTGGTGATCCTGACCTGCGGCACGGAAGAGTGCGATGGGTCCAGGAGCCTGCTGGCGGACTTCGGCCTGCAGCCGGTGTACACCCCTCTGGGCCCGGCGGAAGTGGACACCGTGCTAGTTCTGCCGGCGGAAAACGACAGCCTGGCCGGGGACCAGTCCCACCCGGTGAAGGTGCAGTTCCACGAGGCCTGGGGAGTGCAGAGCGCCAATCCTGCGGCGCGGGTCCTGCTGGAAGGGTACGGCCGCCCCCTGGCGCTGTTCGCTCCGGCGGGCCGGGGCGGGCTGCTCTACCTGCCCGACACTGACTTCCTGACCAACCGCAACCTGGAAAGCCCCAGCCGCGATCCCCGCGAAGGCAACATCCTGTTCCTGCGCTACCTGCTGCGGGAGCTGGCGGGAGGGAAGTAGGAGCGACAGAACCCGGCGGGCGTTTGGGGTTACGGTTTCGCCCCCCTTCAGGGACGGCCGCGATCCCCTTCGGACCCTCCAGCGCGCAGGGGATCATATCCGCGCAGTCCGCTATTTCCGCCCCCATTACGATTCGAACCGTCGTCATCCATTCTCTCGCACTGCCGCCGTCAACCTGCGATTGAGGCGCCGTACCATTCGCTCCTCCTGTTTCATTCCCACCCTCCGCATTCTGATAGTCCGCTTTTCTGCGCTTCGGAAAAAACCGGCATAACCCGGGAGTCGCTAATGTCCACCCTGCTGGCCCTCTCTTCCCTGCACATCACCCTGGCGCTGGTGTTCTACTCCGTGGGGGTGTGGAGCGAGCGAATCGTGCGGCGCTTGAAAATCTGGCACCTGGCCTTTTTCTGGCTGGGGCTCTGCTGCGACTACGTGGGGACGGAGATGATGGCCCAACTGGCCGGCGGATTTCAGTTCACGACGCACGGCTTCACTGGCGCGGCCGCCATCGCGCTGATGGCCCTTCATGCCGTCTGGGCCACCGTTGTGCTGGTGCGGCGCAATGAAGCGGCCATTCACCACTTCCATCGCTTCAGCCTGGCGGTCTGGTCGCTGTGGTTGATTCCCTACTTTTCCGGCCTGTGGCTGGGCATGAGGGGATGAAGCGGCGGCCGTATCACCTGTAACAGAATTCACCCCATGGGGATCTCATGACCATCACCAAGCGCGTCAGCCTGAATCTGAACGTCCGGGGGCTGAAGCCGTCGGCCACCCTGGCCATTAACGACCGCAGCCGCGAATTGCAGCGCCAGGGGCGCAAGATCTACCGCCTGGGGCTGGGGCAGTCCCCCTTCCCCGTGCCCGTGGCCGTGGTGGAAACCCTGCGCCACCACGCCCCCGAGAAGGACTACCTCCCCGCCCAGGGCCTGCGCGACCTGCGCGAGGCCGTGGCGGCCTACCACCGCCGCAAGGACGGCGTCGAAGCCCGGCCCCAGGACGTGCTCATCGGCCCCGGGTCCAAGGAGCTGATGTTCCTGCTGCAACTGGCCTTCTATGGCGAACTGATCGCGCCCACCCCCTGCTGGGTGTCCTACGTGCCCCAGGCCGCCATCCTGGGACGCAAGGTCAGCCTGATCCCGACCGCCGAAACCGACGGCTACCGCGTTACCGCCGAACAGCTCGAACGGCACTGCCACGGGGAAAATGACGAATACCGCCCCCGCATCCTGGTGCTGAACTACCCCAGCAACCCGGTGGGCGCCACCCACGACGAGGGCGAACTGCGCGACCTGGCCGCCGTAGCCCGCAAGTACGAGGTGATCGTGCTGTCGGATGAAATCTATGGCGAGCTGCACCACCAGGGGAGGCACGTCTCCCTGGCCCGCTTCTACCCCGAAGGCACCATCATCTCGTCGGGGTTGTCCAAGTGGTGCGGGGCGGGCGGCTGGCGGCTGGGCACCTTCACCTTCCCCAAGGATCTCGACTGGCTCCTGGAAGCCATGGCCACCCTGGCCAGCGAGACCTACACCTCGGTCAGCGCCCCCATCCAGCACGCCGCCGTGACCGCCTTCCGGGGTGGGGCCTGGCTGGAGCGCTACCTGTGGCACGCCCGGCGCATCCTGGCCGCGGTGGGCGGCCGGTGCGTGGAGCTGATCCGCCAGGCGGACGTGCGGGTGACCGCGCCCGCCGGCGCCTTCTACCTGTTCCCCAACTTCGCGCCCCTGGCCGACCGCCTGGCCCGGCGGGGCATCACCGACAGCGTAACCCTGGCCGAGCGGCTGCTGGCTGACACCGGCGTGGCGGTGCTGCCGGGAGTGGAATTCCAGCGCCCCCCTGAAGAGCTGACCATGCGCATGGCCTACGTGGATTTCGACGGCGCGGGCATCCTGGCCGCCAGCGAAACCACCCCCCTGGACCAGCCGCTGCCGGACGGCTTCGTGGAGTGCTACGGCCACACCGTCCTGGAAGCCGTCCGCCTCATGCTCGCCTGGGCCGCGCAGTGACGGCAAACCCCCGGTTCTGATCCCAACGTCCGCCCGTTTTCTTCCGCATAACCTTGTACTACCGCTTTTCGCGGGGGGGCCGAACTCTCCCGCGGGAGGCAAACCGGCAGAGGCAACCATCCGGAGATCGAAAACGTGCAATCCGAACCGAACTTCTTCCAGACCGTCAACATTTACATTGATCAGGCAGCCGCCCTGACCAATCATCCGCAGGGGCTGCTGCAGTATATCAAGGCCTGCAACAGCGTCTACCATATATCCTTCCCCATTGAGCGCGACGACGGGAGCATCGAGGTCATCGAGGCGTGGCGGGCGGAACACAGCCATCACCGCCTGCCGGTCAAGGGCGGCATCCGCTACGCCGCCAATGTCACGGAAGACGAGGTCATGGCCCTGGCCGCGCTGATGACCTTCAAGTGCGCCATCGTAGACGTCCCCTTCGGCGGAGGCAAAGGGGGCGTTCGCATCTCCCGGCCCCGCTATTCCCCCCGCGAACTGGAGAGCATCACCCGGCGCTACGCCTATGAGCTGGTGAAGAAGAACTTCATCGGCCCGGCGGTGGACGTCCCCGCACCTGACTACGGCACCGGCCCCCGGGAGATGGCCTGGATCCTGGACACCTACCAGACCATGACCAAGCCCGATCCAGATGTGTACGGCTGCGTCACCGGCAAGCCGGTGGAACTGGGCGGGGTGCGCGGCCGCGTCGAGGCCACCGGCCGGGGGGTGTTCTTCGGCGTCCGCCAAGCCTGCGAGCACGCCGAGGACCTGAAGCCCCTGGGCCTGGCGCCCGGGCTGGCCGGCAAGCGGGTGGTGGTGCAGGGTCTGGGTAATGTGGGCTATCACAGCGCCAAGTTCCTGCAGGAAGCGGGAGCGCTGCTGGTGGGGCTGTCGGAGTACGAGGGAGCGATTTACAATTCCGCCGGACTGGACGTGGATTCGGTGGTGGCCCACCGCCGGGAAACCGGCAAAATCCTGGACTTCCCCGGGGCGGTCAACCTGGCCTCCACCCTGGAAGTCCTGGAGTTGGATTGCGACATCCTGGTCCCCGCCGCGCTGGAAAACCAGATCACCATCCACAACGCTCCCCGGGTGAAGGCCCGCATCGTGGCCGAGGCGGCCAACGGCCCGGTGACGGCCGACGCCGCCGCCTACCTGGCCCGCAAGGGAGTGCTGATCATCCCTGACGTGTACCTGAATGCCGGCGGCGTGACGGTGTCCTACTTCGAATGGCTGAAGAACCTGTCCCACGTGCGTTTCGGCCGGCTGCAGAAGCGCTTCGACCAGACGGCCAACACCCGCATGCTCCTGGCCATCGAAAATCTGACCGGGCGGAACTTCGGCCCGGAGGTGTTCCAGGCGCTGGCTTCCGGCGCGGGCGAAGAGGACCTGGTCAATTCCGGCCTGGAAGAGACCATGATCGAGGCCTACAACGCCATCCGCGAAGTATCCCTGCGCCGCCGGGTGGACCTGCGCACCGCCGCTTTCGTCCTGGCTATTGACAAGGTGGCGATGTCCTACCTGGAGCTGGGGATCTTCCCCTGAAAGAATCCAGGAGCCAGAGTATCACCCCGCAGGGGTGGACCATCATCCGCACAATCCGTAAGCCTGACGATTCACCAAGGCCAGGGCAATAAAGATAAACCCGGCTTGATCTGCGTCGAAGATCGTGCGGCAAGAGGGCTCAGCGGCGCAGATCAAGCCGGGCCACCCAGCCTGCGGGGTAGGGCTTCCCTCCTCTTGCTTTACCACCCCGGAGGGGTGGACCAAAATCTGTGTCATCTGCTCAATCCGCGAAAATCTGCGATTCTGACCCTGAAGAATAAGCCCGTCCATCCGTAATCCGAAATCATCGCCTTTCCCCCCGGGAGAACCCGCCATGACCCGATCCCAGCGTTTCCTGGCCGCCGCACTGCTGGCCGTACCGATGATCACTACCGCCGGTCCTCCCGATCCCCTGCAATCCCTGGTGGAGGCCGAGCGCGCCTTCGCCCGCGCTGCCGCCGACAAAGGGGTGCGCGCCGCCTTTCTGCAGTACCTGGCCGACGAAGCGGTGGTCTTCCGCCCCCAGGCGGTCGAAGCCCGCCGATGGTACCTGAACTATCCCGAATCCGAGGCGGGGCTGGCCTGGGAACCGGCCTTCGCGGAAGTATCCCGCAGCGGCGACCTGGGGTACACCCTGGGCCCCTGGACCTACCGCCCCAGCCTCCGCGATTCCATTCAGGCCTACGGCCACTACGTCACCGTGTGGCGCCGCCAGGCCGACGGCGCCTGGAAAGCGGTGGCTGACATCGGCGTCCCGCACCCGCCCCAAGCCGGCCCGGCTACCTTAAGCCTCCGGCCGCCGGCACCGGCTCCGGAAGGGGATTCTCTGGCTCTGGCCGATGCGTTCACCCGCCGGCAGGCACTGCTGGACGCCGAACGGGATTTCTTCGCCCGGGCCGCCGTCGAAGGGATGCAGGCCGCTTACCGCGAATTCGCCGACCCTGACCTGCGCCTGCTGCGGTCGGAATCCCCCCCGGCCCAGGGGTTGCCCGCGGCGCTGGACCTGCTCTCCCCCGGCTACCTGACCGGCTTTCCCGACTTCGCCGAGGTCGCCTGGACCGCGGACCTGGGGTACGCCTACGGCACCGGCCTGCTGCGCCGCACCCGGACGGAAGAGGAGACCGCCGGGCGTTACAGCTACCTGCGGGTCTGGCGGCGCGAGACCGGCGCCTGGAAGATCGCCCTGGACGTGACCATCCCGGCGGAACCGGCAAAAAAAACTTCACCATGAGAGACAGCGCGAGTTCCGGTTGACATTGACGGCGGAATTTGTTATAATAAACCTTCCAATCCATACGTAATAATATCCATTTTCCGCCTCATTACGAACCGCTTTCACCGTATTTCCAATAAAACCATGGTTGTATTCATAAGGAGTCTGTCATGCATCACACCACCGATAAAGTCGTCGAATTGTTGGGCGATGAGGCGAACGCCCTACTGGGCTTTAACAGCCCCAAGATCCCCAAAGACGACCTGCACATCCCCGGCCCGGACTGGGTGGACCGCATGTTCCTGGCCAGCGACCGCAACAACCGCACCCTGGGCAACCTGCAGTGGCTGTTCAATTCCGGGCGGCTGGGCGGCACCGGCTACCTGTCCATCCTCCCGGTGGATCAGGGCATCGAACATTCCGGGGCGGCCTCGTTCGCACCCAACATCAGCTATTTCGACCCGGAAAAGATCGTCACCCTGGCGATGGAGGGGGGCTGCAATGCCGTGGCTTCGACCCTGGGAGTGTTGGGCATCATCGCCCGCAAGTACGCCCACAAGATTCCCATGATCCTGAAGATCAACCACAACGAACTGCTCACCTATCCCAACAAATTCGACCAAATCATCTTCGCCAACGTGCAGCAGGCCTACGATATGGGAGCCGCGGCCGTCGGCGCCACCATTTACTTCGGGTCCGAGGAGAGCGGCCGGCAGATCCAGGAGATCAGCGACGCCTTCCACGCCGCCCACGAAATGGGTCTGGGCACCATCCTGTGGTGCTACCTGCGCAGCGAATCCTTCAAGCAGGGCGGCACCGACTACCACACCAGCGCCGACCTGACCGGCCAGGCCAACCACCTGGGCGTCACCATCCAGGCCGACATCATCAAGCAGAAGCTGCCCACCAACAACGGCGGCTATAAGGCCCTGAACCAGGGCGGAACCAAGTACGGCAAGACCCACGACAAGGTCTATTCCGACCTGTCCAGCGATCACCCCATCGACCTGTGCCGCTGGCAGGTGGTCAACAACTACATGGGCCGCATCGGCCTGATCAATTCCGGCGGCGAATCGGGCAAGAAGGACCTGCCTGAAGCCGTGCGCACCGCCATCATCAACAAACGCGCCGGAGGCATGGGCTTAATCAGCGGCCGCAAGACCTTCCAGCGCCCCCTGGCCGAAGGCGTCGAGATCTTCCACGCCATCCAAGACGTGTATTTGAACGAAGAGATACAGGTGGCGTAGTATATAAACTGAACTCGGGAACCACTCAGCTTCTAACAGCGGATAATTGAGGAAGGCAAGTGCACTTCCAGATCATTGGAGATATTGGATTTGTCGAGACAATCGCCAGTGGTCGTGAAATTCGGGAATTACGCCGACTCAATCGTCTTTACGGGCAGACAAGATGGAGGAAGCGCAAAGGCATAGCCAAGGTCAAACTGGTCGATGGATCGGTAAGGCTGGCAGAACTACACTGGTACGAAGGGCACGGTAAGGGGCGAAAGGAAATAAAACTTAAGAAATACCTGGATTGATAGATCATGAGACAAAGATTTCTAATTTGCATCAACAACCAAGGCTATGAAGCTTCTCTGGAGAGGCGCAAACTCTATGAACGAATCACGGACAAGGAAGCCGAGAAACTTGGCCAGGTTCGGATCATCGATGAATCCGGAGATGATTATCTGTATCCGGAGGACTTCTTCGCCCCTGTCAGTCTTCCCGCGGATACGCGGCTAAAAATCCTGACTGAACATTCAAGGTAGTCAATTTCTCTACACATATAGACAACTTAAAGGAACCCGCCATGCCGTTATCCGACGAGATCAAATCCTTCCTGCAGGACCAGGCCCTGACTCGCTTCCTGCGCTACGTCCAGGTCTATACCACCTCGGATGAGACCGTCAACGCCACCCCCACCTCGCAGCGCCAGTTCGACCTGGGCCGCATGCTGGAAGCCGAACTGCGCGAACTGGGCGCCAGGGACATCCTGCTGGACGAGCACTGCTACCTCTACGCCACCCTGCCGGCCAGCCCCGGCGTGTCCGGCCAGGCCATCGGCTTCCTGGCGCACCTGGACACCTCTCCGGCGGTCTCCGGGGAAAACGTCAAACCCCACATCCGCCCCTTCGACGGCCAGGCACTGCGCTTCCCGGATGATCCCAACCTGGTGGTGACGGCGGAGGAATCCCCCGAGCTGAAGCACTGCACGGGTCAGGAGGTCATCACCGGGTCCGGCACCACTCTGCTGGGCGCCGACGACAAGGCGGGCATCGCGGAGATCATGGCCGCCATGGCGGCGATGGTCAAGTTCCCCGAGCTGAAGCACCCGGAAATCCGCGTCTGCTTCACCCCCGACGAGGAGGTGGGCATGGGCACAGCCAAGATCAGCCTGGAGAAGCTGCCCACCTTCTGCTACACCGTGGACGGCGGCGAGCCGGGCGAACTGGAAGCGGAATGCTTCGACGCCTGGGGCGCCACCCTGACCTTCAAGGGCATCAGCGTGCACCCCGGCTATGCCAAGAACAAGATGGTCAACGCCGCCGAAGTCCTGGGCCGCTTCGTGGGCGCGATGCCGGAATACGAGACTCCCGAGCGCACCGAACTGCGCGAAGGCTTCTTCCACATTACCGGCATTTCCGGCGGGGAAGAGGAAGCCACCCTGAAGATGATCATCCGCGACTTCCAGGTGCCCAACAACGAGCGGCGCATGGAGCACCTGCGCAAGCTGGCCGATTACTTCGAATTCCGCTACCCCGGGCTGAAGATCGAGCGCGACTTCAAGCACCAGTACGAGAACATGTGGGTGGTGATGGAGAAGCACCCCGATTCCATCGAGAAGGCCCGCGCAGCCATGGAAGAGGCCGGCATCCCGGTGAAGATGAAGGCCATCCGCGGCGGCACCGACGGGTCGCGCCTGTCGCTGATGGGCCACCCCACCCCCAACCTGTTCGCCGGCGGCATGCTGTTCCATTCTCGCAAGGAATGGATCTGCAAGTCCAGCCTGCGCCAGGCCGCCGAAACCATCGTACTGCTGGCCGGCAAGTGGGCGTAGATCCCCTGCAGGGAATGTAAAATGTAAAATGCAAAATTTACAATGTAAAGGGCGGCCGCGCGGCCGCCCTTTATCTTTCCCTTTTCATGTTCGCGCGAAGCGACAAAAGTGCCTACGGCACTCGCGCGAAGCGATAGAGTGACCGTGTCACTTCACCAGCACCAGCTTCTGTGTCTGTATTACTCCCCCCGCTTCCAGCTTCGCCAGGTAGATCCCCGAGGGCAGCGCCGACCCGTCGAACGTCACCTCATGCGCCCCTGCCTCCCGCCAACCGTCCACCAGCGTCGCCACTTCGCGGCCGGCAGTATCATAGACCCGGAGACTGACATGTCTCGCATCTCGGATCTCGTATCTCGCAACTGTTTGAGGGTTAAAGGGGTTGGGGTTGAGGGTCAGGGTCGGTTCGCCGGGAAAGGCAGAGGGGGATACCCGGTTCAAGCTTCCTTGGTCATCCACCCCGGGATGGGCCGCCTGAAACACCCGGGTGACGTCCAGCGCCACGGTCTGGCCGCCGTCATTCACCACCTGGGCGTAGACCAGGTACTGTTTACTCACCGGCGCCAGGTTTTCCTCGAAGCTGATGCTCATGACGGGGTGGCAGACTTGGCCGGGATGCAGGTAAAACGTCAAGTGATCGCTGCACAGAGGTTCTTGCCCAAAGGGCAATTCCATCGCCATCATCACTATCTCGTAATGCACGTTCTCGGCGGTGGGGTTGGTTACTACCGCCATGACCCCAAAATTGCCACCCTGCCAGGGTATCTGGGTGAGGTTCTGTCCGGCGATCTCGATGGTGGCCTGCGGCTGAGCCCAAGCCGTGGCGGCTGCCAGTAAAATGGCGATGCAAGCAATGCGACGCAGCATGTGTACCTCTCTGGATTGGATTGCATGAGGTTGTTCGGATTGGTTCATTTTACCAACATCAGCTTCTGCACCTGCACCTGCCCCCCCGCCTCCAACCGAGCGAAGTAAATCCCTGACGGCAGCCCGGAACCGTCGAATGTCACTTCCTGGCTGCCTGCCTCCCGCCACCCGTCCACCAGGGTAACCACCTCCCTCCCGGCCGTATCATAGACCCGGAGACTGACATGTCTCGCATCTCGGATCTCGTATCTCGCAACTGTTTGAGGGTTGAAGGGATTGGGGGAGGTACTCAGGGTCAGATCCGAAGGGATAGAGAGGGTCTGTGACCCCTGGGGCTGCCCGGGGAAGGGCTCGCTATAGCAGGCCCAGCCCTCAAGCGTCGGTATAATGCCATCCCCCCCAGCTTCCAACTTGGTGAAACTCAGGGTATCAGAAGCCCAGAACAGGGTGGGATAGTTGCCGAGGCATGTGATGTATGCATACTGCCCGGGGGGAGCGGTGGCGGGCACACTCTGATGCCGCAGCCAGCCGGTAGTCCCGGGGTTCAGGGCCAAGCTGTAAGGCCCCTGGACCGGACTGACCACCGTCCCATTGGGCATGACGACCTGAATCCAACTATCCGTCGGCTGCCGATCCGTACCGCCGTTTTCAGCGAACAAATAGTAGTCGAAAGCACCGCCGGAAGCGGGTACCTCCAGAGGTTGAATAAAGGGGACGGCGCTGACGGCCAGGTCGTTATGCGCCGCAATGGAACAGTCGTACACCTCGAAATGATCACCGTCAGCAACGTAGGCGTAATCATCGGCTGCGGCCACATCGCCGGCCCATTCGGGCGTATCGTAATACCCGCTCACGATGGGATGGAATGGGTCGCTCAAGTCAATGACGCGTACCAAGTCGATGCTGCTGGTGGTGAAGGCAAAATTTCCTGCTGTTGCCAGGCTGTAGGTGGCGCTGCTCAGGTGCAGGCCGCCGGCTTGTATCGGGGCTGCGGGATTGGTGACGTCCCAGGATTGGAAAGTGATCTCTGATCCGGTGAAGTAGGCGAACCCCTGATTCACTTCAATTTCGCACAAGCGGCCGAACATGGCCGTCAGGCCCAGGCTGACAGGCGAGGTGGGATTGCTGACGTCCAGCACCAGCAGGGCATCGCCGCCGTAGTCCTCCTCGGACCCCCAGCAGCAGACGACAAAGAGATAGTCCCCTTCCTTGTCCAAATCGGATAAAAATGCCAGGATAGGGGGGTTATACTGACTGACCAACACCGGGCTGGCGGGGACAGACACGTCGAATATCATTACCCCGTCGGAAGAGGTCGCGGCATAGCCCCAGCCTGCTTCCAGCGCACAGAAGTTGCCGTCCAGAGGTACGCTTCCTACCTGCCGGGGATGCTCGGGGTCTGACACGTCCACGATCCTGGTGGTGTCCCCGCCACACTGCAGATAGGCATAGTTGCCGTATAGAATGACGCTCGAAGCGTCTCCGATGCTGCTCAGACTGCCCACCTGCTCCATTTGAGCGGGGTTGCTGATATCCACGATCAGCAATCCGTCTTCCGCATCCGCCAAATAGGCAAAATTCCCCTGCACCGCCACTCCGTGGAGGCTGGCGTTCTGGTACAGAGAACCAAGCGGGGAGACATTCCAACCCTGGCAATACCCCGGTTGCGCCAGGGCCAGCGGTACCAATAGCAGGATCCACGCAGGCTTTTTCATCCCGTCCTCCGGTAGCAAGTTAAAGTGGTTGACTTACTTTGGCGAAAATTCATCCGGCCGGACCTGCCGGGAAAGCCAACGCAGGCCCGGAAAATGTCTATTTGACAAGCGCCAGCTTTTGCACCGTTGTGAAGGTCCCCGCCTTCAGCCTCGCGAAGTAGATGCCGCTGGGCAGCGCCGAGCCATCGAAGGTGACCTCATGCACCCCCGCTTCCCGCCACCCGTCGGCCAGCGTCGCCACTTCGCGGCCGGCAGTGTCATAGACGCGAAGAGTAACGTGACTCGCATCTCGGATCTCGTATCTCGCCACTGTTTGAGGGTTGAAGGGGTTGGGGGAAACTGAAAGGATGAAGGATGAAGGATGAAGGATGAAATCGGATTGCGTCTCACCGGGGAAGGGCTCGCCAGTACAAGCCCAGCCCTCCACTCGCGGACCGTCGCCGTTAGTCAGCTTGGTGAAGCTGAAGTAGCTGGAATCCCATTTCGTCGGATAGCTGCCGGTATAGCCGATATAGAGATATTCCCCCGGAGCCGCCGTCCAGGGTACCGTCTGCGTGCGTGTGCGCGTCAACGAGCCGCCGGCTGGCAGGGACAGGTTCACCGGGCCCAGCAACGGTCCGCTGGAGCTCCCGGAGGGCAACCGCTGCATGGTCCAGACCTGGAAGGATTGAGTTTGCAAGGTAGCATTACTCAGCGCGACCTCGAAATCGAAGCTCCCCCCGGAAGCCGGGATCAGGAGCGGCGGGTTCACTGGTGTCAGGGTAATAGTCACCCCGCCGGCCATCGCCTCCGCGCAGTCGTAGATGGCGAACACGCCGGCATCGGCGACGTAGGCCAGCGTCCCGTTGACGGCCATGCCGCAAATCCAGTCCGAAGAGCTGGTGTAACCGGTGATGACCGGCGCGATCGGATTATTCAGGCTGGCGACTTTAAACCCGTCGTCGCTGCAGCCGATGAACATGAACCCCTCAATCACCCGCAGGGAGGACACCGTGCCGGTGAAATCGAAATTACCGACCCGCACGGGATTGGCGGGGTTCGATACATCGAAGATGCGAATCTTGGGCTCCCAGCCACCCGCAACGTAAACGAATTCATGATGGGCCACGATTCTACAATCCTGCGGATCGAGATCGCTGCTGCCGCCTACGGGCACCGGCGCCGCCGGATTGCTCACGTCAATCACGGCCAGGCTGTCGTACCACCAGATCCGGTCGGCACCCACGCAGAGGATGACGTACAGGTACTGCTGTTCCAGGTCCATGCTGACGACTTCCGCGTCCCAGAGAGCCAGCGCACCGATTTCCACGGGATTGGCCGGAGAAGACAGGTCCAATATCCGGACGCTGTCTCCGCAACCGGCATAGCCAAGATTTCCCTCAATGACGTGAATGGCGCCTCCCAGGGGATAACTGCCGGCCAGGGCGGGCTGCGCGGGATCGGAAACGTTGATGATCTGGAGCGGCCCCTCATAGCCATGCATGTACACGTAATCGCCGGCTTTCAGGATATGGTTGAGGCCGCCGATGCCGTGCAGGTATCCGGTCAGATGGATGTCGGCGGGATCGGCCACGTTCAGGATTTGCAATCCCTGCGCGCCGGCCGCCAGGTAGGCGTACGCGCCCTCCTGCACCACGTCCAGGATGGACCAATCGGGATTGTACGTGCAGACCTGCTGCAGACTCTGCGGGTTGGCGGCGTCGAGAATCTGGACGCCGAAATAATCCTTGGCCGTAAATAGGAGCGTTCCGGCCAGG
The DNA here is from genome assembly GCA_003599535.1 of Candidatus Zixiibacteriota bacterium. Lineage (GTDB taxonomy): Bacteria > Electryoneota > B3-LCP > B3-LCP > B3-LCP > SURF-9. The sequence continues at coordinate 19,148 of QZKQ01000134.1, forward strand.
GTCATGTCCCTTACGAACGCGGAGAGGCTGTAATGGCTCAATAAAATGGGGGTGGCGGGTTGGGTGATATCCAGGACGAAGATGCCATCCTGGAAGGTGTGGAGGTACAGTGCGGGGCTGGAGGCTTCCAGGTGGGAATAATAGCCGTTGGTGGGAGGGTCGAAATGATTCGTCACCACCGGATGCGCCAGGTCCGTAATCCGGATCGTGTATAATCCGTAACTGTTGCTCACGATGTAGGCGTAGCCCCCCGCCAACTCGAGGTCCTGGGTGGCGCCGGGGAGATCCAGGAAACTGACCTCCGCGATCTGCGCCGGGTCTGAAACATCCAGCACCTGCAGACCGCTATTGCTCAGGTAGGCGTAATTGCCGGATACCTCCACCTCGCCGTAGGAGGAGCTGGACCAGAACGATCCCAGGAGCTGGGGATGGAGCGGATCGGCGAGGTCATGGACCTGGAAGAAGCCGTTACAGACCAGGTACATCAGGTCGCCGGCGATGGTCATCTCCCAGACGGGGCCGGGCGGGGTCAGGTGGGCCGCCGTCTCCGGGCGGAGGGGGTTGGACAGGTCGAGGATGTACAGCCCCAGGTCCACATAGGATACGTACAGGTAATTGCCGTGGGGCTCCATCGCGATGATGGCGGAAACCCGGAGAGGCTCCCAGCGAGCGACCTCGAGGGGGACCGAGGGGATGCGGACGTCGAGGACGGAGACCGCGCCGTCGCCCAGGCCGGCGAAGGCGTAGTCCCCCACGGGAAGAATCCGCTGAGCTGTTGACCATGGACCGTAATGCGATCCAATCAGGTCCACATTCCAGTTTTGGGCGGCGGCGGGCAGGACGCAGACCATCGCCAGCAGCAGCGTCAGACAGTGCTTGACCACGTTGCCTCCACGATAGATAAGCTGGAGTTATGAGGTTTCATCCGCCGTGAGGACGTCTTCGGCGGATGGAGTTTACTGTGTCAGCATCCGTTTCCTTACCGACCTCATTCCCCTGTCTCCTGTGGTGAGAAGTACACCCTGCTAAACCCTCCCGGGCCGTCGAACGCGCCCGGTAATGATCCTCCCATAGGGGAACATGGGTCGCTTCCCCAGCCTCCTTCCGGAATATCAATATAACTATTTCCTGTGATATTGTCAAGAGAATTTTTTAGATTTAGAATTTTTTTATAGTTGAGGCCAACCCGGCGGCAAGCCCGGCCATTCAGGGAGGCATCTTCACGCCTTCCCGGCGGGCGAGTGTCCACCCGGGCGGACAGTCGGACGGCCCCCGTGTCCGGAATTCCGGACACGGATTCCCGCAGCTTTTCGCAAGTTGTTGAAATTACGGATCGCATTCTCTGGAACGCCCTTTGCTTAACATTTCAGCAAATGAATGGCCCGGGCCTGCAAAGATGGCCGGAGTATCTTGCATATTAGTTAGAATCAACCCCGGCATTCATCCATGGCCGGTCACGTTGAGGCGCGAAACATACCCGGCCGAAAAGACACGGCGTCTGCGTTCGCGTAAGAATTGACCTGAAGAAAACTGTACATAAACCCGCTGCGGTCCGCGTTCCACCGGCTGTCACCCTATTATGGTCGCGCGTTGCCATGGTGGCAACCGGCCCGGCTACGCCGGCGTCCGGGAGGCAAATGACGCTGCCGGAAAGCCTGGAGAAGTGGGCGCACGCTCCGGCACCGGGGCCGCGGCGGGTAGCTTTTAGGTCTGGGAATTATGCAATATACTCTTGACTTTTGCCGGGAAATCCCTTACATTCGTTATGCCAAAATGCGGAGCGCATCATGCGCCGGTTTTCTCTTCATTCCTGGGTTCTCTTATGCGCCGGGCTGACCTGCCTGGCCGGATGCGGCTGGCTGTTCCCCGACCGCCTGCCGTACACGTTCCATTCCACCTATACCCGCCCCAAAACCTCCTCCAGCGAATTCTCTTTCTTCAACCTGGACGGCGAAAGCCAGTATGAGTACCTGTGCCGGGGTAACGACCTTTCGAGCCCTTTCCAGAGCGGAACGCCCAACGCCGCCAACTGCTGGGACGGCAGCTTTTCCGGCTGCCTGTGGCAGAACAATGACAGCCTGCGCTACATGACACTGCTGCCGGTTCCGGCGAGCAGCGTGGGCGCGGACCCGGCCGGGCCCTGTTTTCTGCTGGCGGCCCTGAAGGGCCAATCCCGCATGGACCTGGCCCTGTGGGACTTCGAAAGGGGAGGCCAGCTCTGGCGCCGGACCGTGTACCAGGGCACAGACCGGAACGGGGACGGGGCGTGGGACGGCAGCCTCGCCCCGGTGCAACGGTTCGACCTGGATCGGGACGGGCGGGAGGAGATCCTGGCCCGGGCCACCTCCGGGTTCGACCTTCAGCCGCGGGGAATCTGGGCCTTCAGAGCGGCCACCGCCGAGACCCTGTGGACCTACTCCTGCGGCGCCATCCCCGCCACCGAGTTCGCCTGCTGCGACCTGGACGCCGACGGCCGCCTGGAGATCGTCTCCGGCACCGCCGCCCCGGGCAACGGCGCCCGCACCGCCACCACCGATGACGCGCACGTCTACCTGGTCATCCTGGAGGCGGCCACGGGAAAGCCGCTGCTGGAGCAGGAGATGGGCCCGACCTTTTCCACCTGCCGAACCGCCATCCTGGAGCGGGGGGACCGGCTGCCCTGGCTGGTCACCGCCACCAGCACCGGGGCCACCGCCGGGATGCTGGGCCAGGTCGCCTTCTGGCAGGGGATGCCGCCCCAACTGCGGGGCCATCACGAGGTCCCCGAAGATTTCGTGGGGCTGGCTGCATACGACGTGGACGGCGACGGCCGGGAAGAGGCGGTCGTGACCACCGCCTCGGGCATGGTCCTGGCCTTCGATCCGCAGGCCAGGCTGCCCCGGGAATACCGCGGCCGGCGCGCCTTTCAGCACAACTCCATAGGGGTGATCCCGCCCCATTCGCCCTTCCAGACAGCCATCCTGGCCGCCGGGGTGGACGATACCACGGTAATCGGGTTGGGCCGCGATCTGAAGCCCCTGTTCCGCCTGGCCCAGGCCGAACAGTTGGTCCCGCTGGAAGCTCCCCGCTTCGCCGCCCAAGGCCCCCTGGCGCTGGCCTTCGGCTATTTCACGCCGTCGCCCTGGCCGCTGCCCTACCGGGAGATCTCCTTCACGCTTCTGGGCGTCCTGGCCACCCTGGCCGTGGCGCTGACCGTCTCCGCCTTCCGCGTCCCCCTGGGATGGAAAGTCATTGAGCGGGAATTCCCCTGGGGGGTGATCTGGCTCTCCCGCGCAGGGCGGATCCGCCGCATCAACCGCGCCGCCCGGCGGATGCTGTCCGGCAGCGAAACGCTGCCGCCGGAAATCCTGAAATCCGCCCGGAAACTGCGCCGCAACGGCCTGACCTCCACCGATCTCACCTTCGCTTCTGAGGCGGAGGCCGGCGAACGGCAACTCAGCGCCCGCCTGCAGATGTTCCCCCATGGCGTGTTGGTGCTGCTGGACGACATCACCAACGACCGCCGCGCCAACTTCCTGCGGACCTGGGCCGACGGCATCAGCCGCATCGTGCATTTCTTCAAGAGCCCGGCCACCACCATCCAGGTCAGCCTGCAGCAGTGGCGGCAGTCCGGCGCCCAGGAAGAGATCCTGGCCCGCCTGGAAGGACAATCCGATCTCCTGATCCGCTACGCCCAGCGGTTCAAGAAGCTCTTCTCCCAGTTGGAGTTGAAGCTCGAACCGCACGACCTGAACCAGCTCATCCGCCGGGTGCTGGTGCCCCTGATCGGTGCCCACGGAGACCGCATCCAGTTCGACTTCACCTGCGAAGAGGAGCGACTCTTCGTCATGGCCGACCGCGACCAGATGGAGATCCTGCTCCAATGCTTGCTGGACAACGCCGTGGAGGCGCTGGAGACCCGGGGGCAGATCAGCGTCCATACCCGCCGGATGGAATCAGTCAAAGGTCGCGGCGAGCCGTGGATCATGGACATGGCGGAAATCGAAATCCGCGACAACGGCCCGGGCATGAGCCTCCAGGCCCTGGAGCAGGCCCTGCGGCCGGGCTTCAGCACTAAAATCCACGGCATGGGCCTGGGACTGCCTCAATCCCGCCTGATCACCGAACTGCACGGCGGCGAAATGGAAATCCGCAGCCAGCCGGGCGTCGGCACCAGCGTGTACATCTCACTTCCCCTGGTGGAGGTACCCGATGAAGAGTAAGGACGGCGGCCGCCTGCTGCTGCTGGATGATGAAACGAATTACCGCCGTCCCCTGGCCGATCTGCTGCGCGGGGAGGGGTTCGAGGTGGTGGACGTCGGCACCCTGGAAGAGGCCCGCGCCTGCCTGCGCCGGGAGAAATTCGACTTGGCCCTGGTGGACTACGACCTGCGCCATGACAAGGCCAGCCAACAGCACGGTCTGACCGGGCTGGACCTGCTGAAAACCCCCGTGTACCCCATGCCTCCGGTGGTGATGATCACCAACAAGGTTGGGGTATCCGAAGCGGCCCAGGCCATGAAGGCGGGAGCGGCGGATTTCCTGGAGAAGGAGCACAGCACCAGCAAGAGCGCCCTGACCGCCATTCGCAACCATATTGAGATAGGGCGGCTGCTGCAGGACCGCAATGAGCGCTATCCCCTGAAGGGATCGGGGCCGGCCCTAAGCCAGTTGCGGGACCTGATCACCCGCTGGGCCCGGACCCGGGCCTCCGTGCTGATCCTGGGCGAGACCGGCGCCGGCAAGGAAGCCGTGGCCCGCGCCCTGCACAACTTAAGCCCCCGCAACCTGAAACCCTGCGTCACGGTCAACTGCCCCACTCTGAAGGGCGACCTGGTGCGGTCGGAGCTGTTCGGGCATACCAAGGGTGCGTTCACGGGCGCGACGGAGGACCGGGAGGGGGCCTTCGAACGCGCCCGGGGCGGCACCCTGTACCTGGCCGAAGTGGGCGATCTTCCCCCGGACGTGCAGGCGGAATTGCTGCAGGTCCTGGCGGATGGCGAGGCCAAGCGGGTGGGATCCGACCAGATCTACCGCACCGACGTCCGCATCGTGGCCGCCACCAACCGCGACCCCAAGGAAGTGCTGCGCCGGGATTTCCACGACCGTCTGGCCGAGGTGGTGCTGACCGTCCCGCCGCTGCGGTCCCGGCGGGAGGACATCCCCGAAATCGCCGACTATTGGCTGGAGCGGCTGGGGCAGGAAGAGAAGCGGCGCCGGGAGCTCTCTCCCGAGGCGATGGACCTGCTCTCCCGGGTGGACTGGCCAGGGAACGTGCGGGAGCTGGTGCACTTCCTGGAGCACCTGGTGGTGCTGGGCAAGAGCGAGGCCGTCATCAGCGCGGAGGAAATCCGGCAGTACTTAAGCGCCGAACCGCTGACCGGCCGCGACCCCTTCGACCCCAAGCTGACCTATTCCGAAGCGCTGATCTGCTTCAACCGCCAGCTTCTGACCAACCGCCTGACCCTGCACAAGGGGGTCAAGCGGGAGGTGGCCCAGAGCCTGGACATCAGTCCCACCGCGCTGTACGACAAGCTGCACCTCTGCGGCCTGATGTGAGCGCGGACTCCATTTTCCTTCCACACTCAAAACCGCCAGGGGCGCGATCTCTCGCGCCCCTTTTCTTTGGTGGAAAAGTTAGAAAGTTACCAGGTTCGAAAGTTAAAAACAACCGGGGCGGCCCCGCCGGACCGCCCCGGCTTTTTGCTTTTAACTTTTTACTTTCCATTTACTTCAGCAGCACCATCTTGCGCGTTGCAGTGAAGGCCCCTGCTTCCATCCGCACCAGGTACACCCCCGAAGCCAAGCCTGACCCATCGAAGATCGCCTCGTGACTCCCCGCTTCCTTCCATCCGTCCACCAACGTTTTCACCTCGCGGCCGGCCGTATCATAGACCCGCAGGCTGACGTGGCCGGGAGCCGGTAACCGGTAGCCGACAGCCGTCGCCGGATTGAAGGGATTGGGGGAGGCGGAGAGGCGGAAGGATTCGGCCATGACCGAGCCTGGCCCTCCGAGCTCGCCGGGGAACGGTTCGCCGGTGCAGGCCCAG
>QZKQ01000031.1 GCA_003599535.1 Candidatus Zixiibacteriota bacterium
CTTCGCGTTGCATCGAATTAAACCACATACTCCACCGCTTGTGCGGGCCCCCGTCAATTCCTTTGAGTTTCAGCCTTGCGACCGTACTCCCCAGGCGGGGAACTTAACGCGTTAGCTGCGGCACTGAAGGGGTCGAATCCTCCAACACCTAGTTCCCATCGTTTACGGCGTGGACTACCAGGGTATCTAATCCTGTTTGCTCCCCACGCTTTCGCGCCTCAGTGTCAGTTGCGAGCCAGATGACCGCCTTCGCCACCGGTGTTCCTCCTGATATCTACGCATTCCACCGCTACACCAGGAATTCCATCATCCCCTCTCGCACTCGAGACCGGCAGTATGAATGGCAATTCCGGAGTTAAGCCCCGGGATTTCACCACTCACTTACCGACCCACCTACGCGCCCTTTACGCCCAATAAATCCGGACAACGCTTGCTCCCCCCGTATTACCGCGGCTGCTGGCACGGAGTTGGCCGGAGCTTTCTCTGGAGGTACCGTCAGGTCCGTGAAACGGACGTTTCTTCCCTCCCAACAGGGCTTTACACACTAACGTGCTTCATCGCCCACGCGGCGTTGCTGCGTCAGACTTTCGTCCATTGCGCAATATTCCTCACTGCTGCCTCCCGTAGGAGTCTGGGCCGTATCTCAGTCCCAGTGTGGCTGGTCGTCCTCTCAGACCAGCTACCCATCGTCGCCTTGGTAGGCCATTACCCTACCAACTAGCTAATGGGACGCAGGTTCATCCTCGAGCGGCCGGAGCCTTTGATCCCAGTGGGATGCCCCACCGGGATGTCATGCGGTATTACAACCAGTTTCCCGGAATTATCCCCCACTCGAGGGCAGATTACCTACGTGTTACTCACCCGTTCGCCACTTTCCCCAATCCGAAGATTGGTTCTCGTTCGACTTGCATGTGTTAAGCACGCCGCCAGCGTTCGTCCTGAGCCAGGATCAAACTCTCCGTTGTAGATTTGTCTGAAACTAACTCTTAGCAATTAGCTTCGCTGCTAAACTCAGCGAATTAACCTAAGGGCCATACACGCTTCACTTGTCAAAGATCCGTAATCCCCCGGTTGTCTGGAACCGGAGACAAACTCTAATATAAAGAATTTATTCTCAGATGTCAAGCTCTTTCGGCGTTTTTTTTCACCGCGCACCGCGGCTGACCAAATTCTCACGCCGATTTTCAAAGCCCTATAATCTACTCTTTTTCCGCCCCGGATGCAAGCCTTTATTGCAGTATTTTTTATTCTTCTTTCAGCACCGCCACGCCTACCATCGCGTTCACCTGCTCGTGCAGGTGGATACGCACCTGGTAGTTGCCCAGTACCTTTATCGGCTCATCCAGGGTAATCTTGCGGCGATCCACCTCGATCCCCTGCTCAGCCAGCAGTTCGGCAATGTCCGTACTGGTTACGGATCCGAACAGCCGGCCTTCTTCGCCCGCCTTGCGGTAGGTCGTCACGGTAATGCCGGACAACCTCTCCGCCTGATCCGCTGCCGCCTTCTGCAGGTGCGCGACCCGCTTATCATGCAACCGGGTCTCGGTCAGCAACATCTTCTCGTACTGCGAGGTGGCCGGATAGGCCAGACCGCGAGGGATCAGGTAGTTGCGGGCGTAGCCGTCTTTGACTTCCAAGCGGGCGCCCATCTTGCCCAGCGGTTCGTAGTTCTGACGCAGGATCACTTTCATGAGAGCACCGTTTACCCTGAACTGCCGAGATTGAACGGAATTCGCGCGTAGAAGTTCCCGGATCGGGAGGCTTTCTGTCAGGCGCGGGGATGGTCGTCGGGGATGCAGGCGGAAGCTCTCGTAAAGGATTGTTCCGCCTTGGAAGAGGGCTTTTCCGGTCAGCTTTCCTCTTACTGGAAATCTACCGGAAAGTTCCCGGGTTTTATCAACACTGCACGACCGGGTTGCTTTCGGGGTTAGACTAATTAAACCAGCGAAATTTCGGAAAGTTCCCGAAATCCCTCCGGTTCTTTATCGCCCGGTCATCCTTCGGAGTGTACTGTTATACGCCGTTTGCCCTCCCGGGTTCCCGGGTCCGGCTCCTCTTTTGGGGATGCCTTCCCCTCACGCTGTACGCAGCCGGGAAGTTCCCGTTGGATCAGGAGGGGAAAGCGCGAGGTCAAACAGCTTGAAAATACGCGAGAGGCGCTGTGGCATCCCGCACCGGCCGCCGGGATTTCATTCGGCGGCAGAGGGTTATACGCCGGGAACTCCGGCGGGTTCCCGGCGCGAACCGTGGTCTTGGGAGGCGCCCCGCGGGGGGCGTTTATCTCCAACGTGCCCCGGGGGGCAAGTCCCCGTTACTGGGGCACTTCCTGGACGAACGGCAGCAGGGCCAGGTGCCGGGCCCGCTTGATGGCCTGCACCAACTGCCGCTGGTGCTTGGCGCAGGTGCCCGAGATGCGCCGGGGGATGATCTTCCCGCGTTCGGTGGTGAAGCGGGACAACTGCTTTTCGTCCTTGTAGTCAATGTAGATGACGCCGCTCTCGCAAAACCGGCAGATGCGCTTCTTCAGGGTCTGCATGGAGGTGCCGACCTGGCGTCTATTGGAAGGTCTTCTGGGACCCATAAATCTCATGGTGATACCCTCACGCTTCTAATCCTGCGTATCCCCCATCCGCGGCAGAATCCCGGTAGGACGGGGGCTCTTCATGGCTTTCCGGCACGGGCGCGTCGTAGTCGTGCATCAGGTCCTGCGTTTCCGCGATGAAGCCCGTCAGGTCCTTCTTATTGAGGAACTGAATCCGGCGTGATTTGATTTCGATGATGTTGCGGCTGTAACCGTCTTCCGTCTTGATGATGCGGCTCTGCAGCTCGCCTTCGACCAGCACGGCCGCGCCTTTTTTCAGATTTTGGAAGCAGCTCTCAGCCAGTTTGTACCATGCGACGACGCCGATAATGCACACATCTTCCTTCCACTTTCCCGAGTTGTCCTTGAACCGGCGGTTCGAGGCGATCGAGAAGTTGGCCACGGGAATCTGCCCCGTGGTGGTATGCCGGAAAGTGGGGTCCTTGATCAGGTTGCCAGCGATGATCACGCTGTTGATGTCCGGCATTCTCAGGTCCGCCATGGCTCATCACTCCTTTGGGGCTGGCCCTATTTCCTCATCCGTCCCTTCTATTTCAAGGTTTTCACTAGCCTCGCCCTCACTCTGGCTCTCGCTTTCGCTCTCGCCCTGAGGTTCACGTTCGCGGGTCTCTTCGCGTTCGCCCTGCTGGGCGCGTTCCCGTTCCGCGATGCGGGCCGCCTCGTGCGTCAGGCGCTCGGCTTCCAGGCGCATCATCTTCAGGGTCTTGGGATCACGGTGCAGGATCAGATAACGAAAAATGGGGGTGGTCACCTTGAGAAAATGTTCAATCTCGGTAACCTGGGTGGCCGGCGCGCTGAACTGCGTCATCAGGTAGAAGCCGTACTGCCGGTCATCAATGGAGTACGCCAGCTTCTTTTTACCCCACTTTTCCACATTGAGGATCTCCGCACCCCGGGACTTCAACATGTCCAGGAACTTGGTGATGACCTCTTCCTGCTTCTCGGGGGCGAGCTGGGCGTCCATGATGAAGGTCAATTCGTACTGATTCATACTCTCCCTTCGGTCGTTGGCCCCACACGGATTACTGCCGCGTGAGGAGGGTGGATAGTTTACGCGTTAACGGTGCTCGGGTTATTCCTTAATAATAAGGATATAAAAAAGGTTCTCGCCCGGACCCGCCGGCCGGCGGGTCCGGGCGAACTCGCGAAGCTAACGGATCAGCGGGGCGATGACCAGGGAAACCACGGACATCAGCTTGATCAGGATGTTCAGGCTGGGTCCGGCGGTATCCTTGAAGGGGTCGCCCACGGTGTCGCCCACCACGGCCGCCTTGTGGGTGGGGGAACCCTTGCCGCCCAGGTGGCCGGCTTCGATGTACTTCTTGGCGTTGTCCCAGGCGCCGCCGGCGTTGGCCATGAAAATGGCCATCAGCACGCCGGTGACGGTTACGCCGGCCAACAGACCGCCCAAAGCTTGCTTATCCCAAAATCCGAAGATCACCGGTACGACCACGGCCAGCAGCCCCGGAACCACCATGCGCTTCAGGGCGGCGCCGGTGGAGATGCTGACGCACCGGGCGTAGTCAGCCTTGGCGGTGCCTTCCATCAGGCCGGGGATGGTTTTGAACTGGTGCCGCACTTCGGCGATCATGTCGAAGGCCGCCTCGCCCACCGCGCGCATGGCCAGGGAGCTGAAGAAGAAGGGCATCAGCCCGCCGATGAACAATCCGGCGATGACGAAGGGGTTGGTGACGTCGATCTCGCGAATGCCGGCGGCGACCTGGAAGGCGCTGAACAGGGCCAGAGCGGTCAGGGCCGCCGAAGCGATGGCGAAACCCTTGCCGATGGCGGCGGTGGTGTTGCCCACGGCGTCCAGCTTGTCGGTGCGGCTACGCACCTCCTTGGGCAGCTCGGCCATCTCCGCGATGCCGCCGGAATTGTCCGCCACCGGGCCGTAGGCGTCAATGGCCAACTGGATGCCGGTGGTGGACAGCATCCCCAGGGCGGCGATGGCGATGCCGTAGAGTCCGGCAAAGCTGTAGGACGCCACGATGGCGATGGCGATGGCGATGACCGGCAGGGCGGTGGAGAACATGCCCAGCCCCAGCCCGGCGATAATGTTGGTGGCGGCGCCGGTTTCCGACTGCTTGGCCAGCTTCCGCGCCGGACCGCGGCTTTCGGAGGTATAGTATTCCGTGATCAGACCGATGGCGATGCCTGCGGCCAGGCCGGCCACGGTGGCTAGAAAGATGCCCAGGGCGGTCAGCGGCTTCAGCGTGCCGGGATTTTCCAGCACCCCGCCGAACTGGAAGTTCGCCGTTTGGGGCACGAAGTACTGGATGATCGGGTAACTCAGCACCAGCATCAGGATGCCGGCGCCGAAGGTCCCGGTGTTCAATGCGGTCTGGGGATTGCCGCCTTCTTTGGTGCGCACCGCGAAGGTGCCCAGGATGGAGGCAATGATGCCCACGCCGGCCAGCACCAGCGGCAGGATGATCAGGTCAAACCCGTAGAAGATGCCCAGCACCATGGTGCCGACGATGGCTCCCACGTAGGACTCGAACAGGTCGGCGCCCATGCCGGCGATGTCGCCCACGTTATCGCCCACCAGGTCGGCGATGACCGCGGGGTTGCGGGGGTCGTCCTCGGGGATGCCGGCTTCCACCTTGCCCACCAGGTCGGCGCCGACGTCGGCGGCCTTGGTGTAGATACCGCCGCCCACGCGGGCGAACAGGGCGATGGAGGAGGCGCCCAGGGAGAACCCGGAAATCACCGCCAGCATCCGGCTCATGTTCAGGTCGGCGGCTTCCAGGCCAGGCTGGAAGATGTTACGATACACCAGGAAAAGCACCGACAGGCCCAGAATGCCCAAGCCGACCACGGTCATACCCATCACCGTGCCGCCGGAAAAGGCCACCTGCAACGCCTTGGGCAGCCCGGTCCGGGCCGCGTTGGCCGTGCGCACATTGGCGCGCGTGGCCGTGCTCATGCCGAAAAATCCCGCCAGCGCCGAACAGGAGGCGCCGATCAGGAAAGATACCGCCACCAAGGGGTGACTGGTTTCACTGTTCCAGTAAGCCAGCGCCAACAGTATGGCGACGGCCACGGCGAAAATCGCCAACACGCGGTATTCCCTTCCCAGGAACGCCATGGCGCCTTCCCGGATAAACCGGGCAATTTCCTGCATCCGCTCAGTTCCGGCCTCCTGTTTTCGAATCCACGCCGCCTTCGCGAAGGCGAAGATCAGCGCCGCCAACCCTAACGCGATGGTGAGGATGAGAATGGAATCCATGAGATCATGACCTCCACGAGTGTGTTATGCCTCTTTATCCTTATCCGTCTGGTCCTTCGTCAGGATTGCCCGGCGCCTTGGCGGCCGGGGGAGGCGTCAGCACGTTGCGGTTGAAGCGGTTCATGGCCGCTTCAAGGCCCTCCTGGAGGATGCAGTCCAGGGCTTGCGCGCTGACGGCGATGACCTCGGCGAGATCATCACGCAGGCTTGGGGGAATGGTGGACAGCACGTAATCGGCCAGCTCACCCTTCCACTGTCCGGTCCACGCTCCCAGGCGCAGACGCGGTATCTGGTCGCTGCCCACTTGGGCGATGATGGAGCTCAGCCCCTTGTGCCCCCCTCCCGATCCGGAACGGCGCAGGCGGAGGGTACCCAGGGGCAGGGCGACGTCGTCGCACACGACCAGGATATTTTCTGGAGTCAGCTTCCGGTAGCGCGCCACTTGCGCCACCGGGACCCCGGAAAGGTTCATGTAGGAGGTGGGTTTCAAGAAGGTGAGGCTGCGGCCGTAACCCTGCCAGGCGAGGTGATAGTAGTCACCCCGGCCCGGCTTAAAGCCCAAGTTCCGGCTCGCGGCCCAGTGATCCAGGACCATGAAGCCCAGGTTATGCCAGGTCGCCCGATAGCGGGAACCCGGGTTCCCCAGCCCAACCACCAACTCGATCCCGGAAGCGTTGGCCATGATGGGGGTACCGCTCCTGGGAGGCTTCAGCTCTCGGTTGCTTCGCCCTCGGCGGCTTCACCCTCGGCGGCCGCTTCTTCCGGCGTCGCGGCGGCTTTCTCCACGCGGGGCGCCAGCACCGTGGCGATGGTGATTTCCGGATCGTCGAGGATGCGCACGTTGGGCACCTGCACGTCGGAAATGTGCACCGAGGAGCCGACCTTCAGTTCCGACACTTCCACGGTGACTTTGGCCGGGATGTCGCGCGGCAGGCATTCGATATTCAGGGAATGGATGCTGTGCTGCAGAACACCGCCCTGCAGCCGCACGCCCTGAGGTATGCCTTCCAATTCCACCGCGACCTTGGTGGTGACTTTCTGCCCCCGGGCAATGCCCAGAAGATCTATGTGCAGGTGGCGGCCGCTGATGGGTTCGCGCTGCAGGTCGCGCACCACGCACTCATGCTGGGTGCCGTCATCCAGTTTCAGAAGGATGAGCTGAGGGTTCTTCTTTAAGGTAAGCTGCAGCTCGTGGGCGTTGATTTCGAGAGGGATACTGTGGTCCTGCCCCTGGTAAAACACTCCGGGGATGTACCCGGAGGCGCGCAGGCGGTGGGCCACGCCCTTGCCGCGGCCGTGCCGCAGGCGGGCATTCAAGCTGATCTCATCCATGCCAGATTATCGCTTCGATTAAGGGTTAACGGTGATCTACGAACAGTGAACTGATAGATTCTTCGTAGTGAATGCGGCGGATTGATTCGCCGAACAGTTGCGAGGCGGTCAGCACCTTTATTTTATCGCTCTGCTGATCCGGCCGCAGGGGGATGCTGTCGGTCAGAGCCATCTCCACGATGGGCGACTTCTCGATCTTCTCCAGGGCGCCGCCCGACAGCACGCCGTGGGTGCAGGCGGCGTAGATGTCCCCGCTGCCGCGCTCCCGCAGGGTCTCGGCCGCGCCGGTCAAGGATCCCCCGGTATCAATGAGGTCGTCAATCATGAGCACGTTGCGCCCGGCCACGTCGCCGATGACGTTCATCACCTGGGCGACGTTCTGGGTGGGGCGGCGCTTGTCCACGATGGCCAATGGGGCGCCCAGGTATTCGCTGTAGGCCCGGGCCATCTTGATGGAGCCGACGTCGGGGGCCACCACGACCAGGTCCGGAATCAACTTGGTCCGGTAGTAGTCCATAAAAATGGCGCTGGCGTACAGGTGGTCCACCGGGAGGTTGAAGAACCCCTGAATCTGGGCGGCGTGTAGATCCATGGTCAGGATCCGGTCCACCCCGGCGGCTATGAGCAGGTCGGCGACCAGCTTGGCGGTAATGGCCACGCGCGGCTGATCCTTACGGTCCTGCCGGGCATAGCCGAAGTAGGGCATTACCGCGGTGATGCGCCGCGCCGAAGCCCGCCGGGCCGCGTCAATCATGATCAGCAGCTCCATCAGGTGCTCGGCCGGCGGATGGGTGGACTGCACCAGGAAGATATCGCAGCCCCGGATGTTCTCGTTGTACTTGAACCACAGCTCGCCGTCGGAGAACCGCTTGAGCTGGCTGTCGCACACTCGCGTGTTCAAGTACTCGGCGATCTTGGCCGCCATCACCGGGTTGGATGAACCTGCGAAGATTTTCACGTCACGTCCAGAGAGTTAAGCGCCCGAGAGAATCCGCCCCAGAAAAAGCGCAGCCCGTCCCGTCCGGACGGGCAGTCCACCGGGGGCGATTCCCATCGTGGCAGGCAGAGTCGCTGGGGCGGAAGGATTCGAACCTCCGATCCGGGGACCAAAACCCCGTGCCTTGCCACTTGGCCACGCCCCATCGCATCAGTAGGGATCGGGCGTACCTTGCAGTTCCGGATTTTCCAAAACCTTGCGATACTTATCCAGGATCATCCCTTCGATCTTCTGCCGGAACAGGTTGTCAATGGGGTGGGCGATATCCTTGTACGCCCCATCGGCCAGCTTCCGGCTGGGCATGCAGACGAAGAGGCCCTTATTGCCCTGGATCACCTTGAGACCGCGCACTACGAACACGTCGTCAAAGGTAATGTTGACGAAGGCCTTCAGTTTCTCTTCATCGCGCAGATTGATGTTGATTTCGGTAATTTCCATCCAGACCTCCAGAGGGGGACGCAGGGACTCTGCGGCCGGAACCGTACACGTCAATTATTTACATTGTCAACAGGTATGTATGCCCCCCCGTCTGAATCATCCTGACGGCGGCACGAGCCGTCTCCACCGAATCGTACACTCCGAAGAGTGAGGATCCACTTCCGGATAGCGATGCATAGTACGCTCCGGATTCCAGCAGTTGCTCTTTGATGGCCTGCAATCGGGGATGATGCGAGAAGACAAGAGGCTCAAAGTCGTTGTTCAGAGCCTTGCGAAAATGGGGATTCCTTAGGTCATTCTTAGAAAATCTTTGAAAGATAACATTTTCTGGCGGCGGAGTCAAGGGATAATTATCTATGTTTTTATACGCCCAGGCAGTTGATACATGGAGGGAGGGCGTGACCAGGACCATGGGGTCGGTAGTCACCGCCGGACGCGGCTCCAGAATCTCCCCCCGGCCGGTAGCCACACAGCAGCCGCCCAGGATGAAGAAGGGCACGTCCGACCCCAGCCGGGCCGCCAGGTCGAGCAGCGTCCGGCGGTCCAGATCCAGGCCCCACAGGCGGTTCAGCCCCAACAGAACAGCCGCGGCGTCGGCCGATCCCCCGCCCAGCCCCGCGCCTACCGGCACCCGCTTGACCAGCTCGATGGCCGTGCCGCTCCGGCCGCCGGTGGTTTCCTGCAGCAGGCGGGCGGCTTTCAGGCAGAGGTTGCGCTCGTCGGTGGGCAACCCCGGAGTGTTGCAGGTCATGGAAAGCGAGAAATCTGGAGCTTCCCGCAGGCGCACTTCATCAGCTAGGCTGATTTCCTGCAGGATGCTCCAGATTTCGTGATAGCCATCCGCACGCTGCCCCAGGATGCGCAACCCCATGTTCACCTTGGCGCGGGCTTGCAGCACCAGGCCGGCCTCGTCCTCACGCTCCATATGCAACTGATATACTCTGGCTTCATGCAGATGGTTTCAGGGCCGGAGCGGCGGTCATCCGGTCTGCTGGTGCTCGCGCGGCCCGTTGTCTTCCAGCGCCAAATCCGCTTCCCGGGAGGTGCGGCGCTGCTTCTTGGTCCCGTAGTAGTAGTAGTACTGGTAGTAGTGGTAGTAGTAATAATACGAACCGTAGATGCGCTTGACGTCCAGGCCGTTCAGCAGCACGCCGATCAGGTTGGCGCGGACGTTGCCCAGGAGTTGGATGGCGCGGTCCACTTCCTTGCGGGTGACGTACCCGGAAGAGACCACCAGCAGCACGGCGTCGGTGCGGGTGGACAGCACCGCGGCGTCGGTCACGGCGATCACCGGGGGGCTGTCCAGCAGGATCATGTCGTAGCGCTGCTGCAACAGGGCCAGGGTCTTGCGCATGGCATTGGACGACAGCAGCTCGGAAGGGTTGGGGGGGATGTCCCCCGCGGTGATGATGTCCAGGTTCTCGATGCCCGTGGGCTTGATCACCTCGTCCAGGGTGTAGTTGCCCAGCAGCGCGTTGCTCAGGCCGATCTGCCGCTCGATCTTGAACAGGGTGTGCATGGTGGGCCGGCGCAGGTCGGCGTCAACGATCAGCACCCGGCTGCCCATCTGGGCCATGGTGATGGCCAGGTTGGCCACGGTGGTGGACTTGCCTTCCTTGGTGGCCGAACTGGAAACCACCAGGGTCTTGGCCTGGCGATCCAGGTTGGCGAACAGGATATTGGTGCGCAGCGACCGGTAGGCTTCCGACACCGGCGACTTGGGGGAGAAGTTGGTGATCAACTTGGAGGTCAGCCGGGCCCGATCTTCGGGGGAGAGCTTGTGGCCGTGACGCTTCATGCGCCGGGCGATCTCCTCCGGGTCAATGGTGGGGATGGCCCCCAGCACGCTGACCTTCAGCTTCTCCAGGTCTTCCACGGTGCGCACCGACCCGTCCAGCAATTCGATGGCGAAGGAGATGGCCACGCCCAGCCCCAAGCCGAAGAAAATGGCCAGGAAGACGTTCAACTGGCGGTTGGGGCGGATGGGCTTGGGCGGCGGCACGGCCGGGTCAATGATGCGCACGTTGGCGGTCTTGCCGGCTTCGGCGATGCGCGACTCCTCGTACTTCTCGCTGCGCATCAGGAAGATCTTCTCGTTCAGCTCGGCGTCGCGCATCAGGCGCACCAGCTCCAGGTTCTTCTCGGGCAGCGCCTCGAGCTGGCTTTCGTAGGAGTTGACTACCGTGCCCAACGCTTCGGTCCGGGCGGTCAGCGACTTGATATTGATGTCGGCCCGCAGAATCTGATCGAACAGTTCCTGAGAGGTCTTCAGCGGGTCTATGGAGGAGATGCCGGAGTTGGCGATCTTGTGCGCCTCTTCAATCAGCGCCTTTTTGGCCTCGTCAATCTCCCGCTCCACATCCTTGACCACGATTTCGTAGCCGGGGGAGGACTTGGCGATCAGGTTGGCGATCAGCGCCTGCTTTTCGGCGATGCGGGTCTGCAGTTCGGTGATCAGGGGCGAGGAAATGCGGGAGACGTCCTCCACTAGGGTGGATTTGGATTCTGCGAATTTGTTCCGCAGGTCCTGGAGAGCCAGCACGTTTTCCTGCAGCTCGGCTTCGGCTTCGTTTAGGTGGGCGCGGAAGGTGGCGGTCTGCTCCACCAGCTTCTCGGTCTCCTCGTCCAGGGCCACCAGCTTATGCGACTCTTTATAGAGCTTCAGTTGCTCTTCGGATTCGGACAGTTTCATGCGCACGCTGTCCAACTGCGACTCCAGGAAGCGGCGCACTTCGCCCACCTCGCCCTTGGAATATTCCAGGTTCTGGCCGAAGAACTGGCGGGCGATCTCATTGGCCAGGTAGGCGGACTCAAAGGCGGAATTGGCCGTCACCTTCAGGACGATGATGTCGGTCTCCTTGACCGGCTCGACGGTGATGGATTCGCGCAGAAGCTTGACCTTGCCGTTGAAGTTTACCGGCCGGTCGTGGCGGTCGTAATCCGCCATGATCTTCAGGTTGTCGCGGTACTGGGAGGCTTCCAGGGCGTGGATAACGCGCTCGGCCAGGGTGCGGCTCTTGATCACCTCCACCTGGTTGGCGATGGTAGTCTGGGAGGCCAGCAGGTTGGAAAAACCGAAGACCGATTGCTCCAGGCGGCCCTTGTCCTCGATCATGATGGAGGTGGAGGCCTGGTAGACCGGCTCCATGCGGTAGGTGAAGAAGGTGGTCGTGCCCAGCACCACCAGGAAGCAGAGGAGGATAATCCAGCGGCCTCGCAGGATGATGCGCAGGTAGTCTCCCAATTTGACCGAACCTTCGTGCTGCTCCGTCATCGTCTTCCCCCTAAAAGAAAATACCGGTTACAGTCCCGGCCAGGGCCCTCCTTTCAGGATAAACCAGGGGTTCTCCTGGACCAGGCGGCCGGCGGCCGCCGCCCCGATCTCGCCGGCGGCGACGTCCACGGCCTTCCGCAGGTCGGGTCCCCGATGCTCCGCGCTGTGCGAATCCGAGGCGATCACGTGGACCCACCCCTTCCTTAGCAAAATTTGCGCCACCTTTTTCACCGCGCTCCCGAACTGCCCGGTCAAGCTTCCCGCGTTCATCTGGATCAGCGCGCCTTCGGCCACCATCTTCCCCACCAGGGCAGGTTTGCCGATCACCACGGCATTTCGTTCCGGGTGGGCCAGAACGGGAATTACCCCGTTCTTGCGCATGGCGGCGATTTCCCGCTCCCACCCGCGGGGGATGTCACCCAGGGAAAATTCCACCAGCATGTAGCGGCGGGTGTTGTTCAGGGTGGCGGCGGGGAAGCAGAGATAATCGGAGAGATGAGGCTGGAAGTAAATTTCGCTGCCCAGCACCAGGTTTAACTCCGGCAGAACGGCCTGAAGCGTGGCGCGGAATTCCTCGAAGCGCTGGTAAATCAGGGAATTGTCGCCCAGAGTGGCCAGATTCAGAACGTGGGGGGTGGCCACGATGGTGCGGGTTCCGGCTTCCCAGGCGGCGCGGGCCAGGTCCAGGGATTCCTCCACCGTCCCGGGGCCGTCGTCCAGGTCGGGCAGAACGTGAGTGTGAATATCAACCATGGCTGACTGATTGACTTTCATCAGAACCGGTGCTGACTTCCCCGGCGGCTTCCTGGGGAATCTGTTTTTTCAGATCGGCGATCCGGAAGTTCTGACTCCAGAAGCAGATCAGGCCGATCAGGGTCAGGGGGATGTACTGGGCCAGGTGTAGGGTGATGGCCACGCCCATGGCGGCCTCGGCCGTCACGCCGAAGAGCTGCACGCCGGAGGCGATGACGTAATGGAAAGTGCCCACCGCGCCGGGCGCGGAAGGGATGGCCACGCCGATGGTGTTGAAGATCAACAGCACCACGGAGGCCAGAAGAGGATTATCGTAGATGATGGGGTACGAGGGCGAGACCAGGTCGAAGGCCGACAGGGTGAAAAAGGCGCTGATGACATAGATGACCTGGAGCAGCGCGGTGTAGCCGAAGACGGCGGTGTAATGGTGGGCGCTGCGCAGGATTTCCAGGCCGCCGGAAAAGCCCTCCACGGCGTGCAGGATGGGGTGGCGGAAGCGTTCCGGCAGGGGGAACAGCAGCGCGGTCAGCAGCTTCAGAGTCCAGCGGGTGTTGACCAGCAGGGAGACTAGGAAAGCGAATCCCAGGATCATCCCGGCGCCCAGGATGAACAGGCCGCGGCGGTACTCTTCGGGGAAGGGGAAGAAGAAGATGGTCACGGCCAGCAGAACCACCCCGGACATGACGTCCAGCAGGCGTTCCACCACGATGGTGGCCAATACCGAGGACTTGCTGATCTTCTCGCTGGTGCCCACGAAGTACGCCCGGAACAGCTCGCCCATGCGCAGCGGCAGCACGTTGTTGACCATGTACCCGGCGCTCATGGCATTGAACACCGGCCAATAGCGGATGCCGGGGGAGACCGGTTTTATCAGGATGCGCCAGCGCTCGGCGCGGGGAATCAGGCTGGCCAGCAGCAGCCCCACACCGAACAGGAGATAAATATAATTCGCCTGGGCCATGGCGCGCCCCAGTTCCGCCAGGTCAATCTTGCTGCGGCCGAACAAGGCCTGGAACATCCCGGCCTTCCCGCTGAACAAGCTGGAGAAATCGGGAGTCCAGAAGGAGAGGTAGATGAACAGAACGCTTAAGAACACACCGATGGCGATGCGACGTTTCATGAAGGGCTTTGAGGTTAGGGATGTGGGGGCGTCCAGCCGCGGCGGCTATCAGCGCATGTCAATCACGTCCGCACCCGGCGGCGGGGCGAAACGGAAGGTATCCTCGGGCAGATTCTGCCCAGCCTGGTAATTCTCGAAGTCGAACACGGTCACGTTGTCGGCCAGGTCTTCGATGATAAAGCGGCGGGGGTAACCGTCATTGCGGTCCACCCAGACGCGCAACTGCCGGGTGGGGTCGGCCTCGTCGGTGGGGACCATGATCAGCAAGTCGGCCGTGCGGCCGGCCAGTTCCGCCGTCTCCACCGCTTCGACGCGGTAGCGCTGGGGGAAGTCGAACAGGATCTGGCGGGGAGTCAGGACCTGGTCCCCCGCCTCGGCAGCGCGGTAAATGAGCACCTGGTTATCGGCGGGGCTGTAGGACCAGAGGGTCTCCCCGTCGCTGACCACAGTCTGGGACCGGGCTTCCATGCGGAAGCGTCCCTGGTCGGCCAGGAAGAGCTTCCCGGCCTCTTCGGCCAGCAGGGCGTCCCCTTCCCCCTGGTGGCGCATCTCGAAATGAACCGTCAGCCCCTGCACAGACTGGAAATTCTTCTGCACCCGGGCGATAACGTCTTCCCCCTTGCCCGCCAGGGCCGCCGGGGGAAGGGCAAGAAGAAGAAGGAGCGCCGGGAGCGCAGCGGCACGTCCGCCCCGGCGGGAAAATTTTGGCAGTAATGAAGTCATGGCGCCTGTCCAATTTCCTGCTGATGAATGGAGATCTGAAGAATATACTGCGCAACCCGGGGAAAGTTCGCGCCGGGACCCACCCGGTACTCTGCGGTTGGCTGCGATCCGCCAATTCCGGTCACAGCGGCGGCGGCGGGCCGCCGCCCAGGTGGTCCAGGTAGGTGGTGTCCACCAGCACCTCGCGGGCCTTGGAACCATCGAAGGGGCCCACCACCCCGGCCCGCTCCAACTGGTCAATCAGCCGCCCGGCGCGGGCGTAGCCGATCTTCAGCCGGCGCTGGAGGATGGAAACCGAAGCCTGTCCCTGGTGGATGACGATGCGCACGGCGTCCTCAAACAGGTTGTCCACTTCGCCCATCTCCTCCCCCTCGCCGCCGCCGGCGCTGCCCGGCTGGGGGATGACCAGCGGATAGCGGTAGAACTCGTCCGGCTGGTTCTCGATATGGATGACGATCCCCTCGATCTCTTCAGGGCTGACGAAGCAACTGTGGATGCGCTCAGGCTGGCCCCGGCCCGGGGGGATGAACAGGGCGTCGCCGTTGCCCAGCAGAGTGTCGGCGCCGTTGACGTCCAGGATGGTGCGGGAATCCACCTTGGAGGCGACCTGGAAGGCCAGGCGGGCGGGAAAATTGGCCTTGATCACCCCGGTGATGACGTCCACCGAGGGGCGCTGGGTGGCCACGATCAGGTGGATGCCCACGGCCCGGGCCATCTGCGCCAGGCGGGCGATGGGCTCCTCGATCTCCTTGGCCGACACCATCATCAGGTCGGCCAGCTCGTCAATGACCACGATCAGGTAACTCAGCGGCTTGACCGGCTGCGGATCCGGCCCGGCCGCGCCGCCGTTGGCCGCCAGCTTGTTGAATTCTTCGATGTTGCGCACCCCGGCCTCGGCCAGCAGGTCGTAGCGCCGCGCCATTTCGATTTCCACCCCGCCCAAGGCCAGCACCGCGTTGCCCGGGGTGGTGATGACCTCCTCGTCCAACTGGGGCGACACCATCAGGTGGTGGCGGGCCAGGCGGGCGTAGATGGACATCTCCAGTTTCTTGGGGTCAATGATGACGAACTGCAGCTTTTCGGGAGGATTGCGCAGCAGCAGGCTGGCGATAATGGCGTTCAGGCAGACCGATTTGCCCGACCCCGTGGTCCCGGCCACCAGCAGGTGGGGCATCTTGCCCAGGTCGCTGACGTAGGGGTCGCCGGCGGCGGTTTCCCCCAGGGCGATGGCCAGGGTGGAGGGATGGCCCTGGAACGAGCCGTGGTTCACCACCGCCTTCAGCACCACAGTGGAAGGATGCCGGTTGGGGATTTCCACCCCCACCGCTCCCTGTCCGGGGATGGGCGCCTGGATGCGGATGGCCCGGGCTCGCAGCACCAGGGCCAGGTCGTCGGCCAGGGCGCTGATGCGGCTGACCTTGACCCCGGGGTCCGGCTCCAAATCGAACCGGGTGATGACCGGCCCGGGATTGACCTTCACCACCCTGGCCCCCACGCCGAAGTCAGCCAGGGCCGACTGCAGGCGCTTGGCCTTGGCCTTTAGCTCTTCCGGGGCGTCGGGCGATTCGGGGGGCGGGTCGGCCAGAAGGGTCAGGGGCGGCAACTGGTAGGCGCCGCTGCGGTGGGATTCGCTGGCCGGGCGAGGGGGAAACAGCGGCAGCGTGGTGCGCTTCCCGCCAGGTTTGATGAGCGGCTCTTCGGGCGCCTCTGCGTCAAAATCGTCGAGATCATCGCCGGCCGGTTCGAGCAGGTCGTCCAGCGCCTCGTCTTCCCCCCGGGAAACCGGCGCTGGTGCGGGACGGTCTTTCCGGATTTGGGGGAGGCGCAGGGAGGCGATTCCCTTCCACAGGTACTTCCCGGCGAGGGCGCCGAGGCCCAGGATCGCCTGGAGCACGCTGGAGGGACGGAAGCGCAGGTGCAGCACCGCGGCGCAGGCGACCACCGCCGACCAGACGGTCCAGCCGCCCACCGGGCCCATGAAGTTGTACACCGCGTCGCCGAAGCCCATTCCCACCGCGCCGCTCTGCTCGGCGTCGGGCCAGGGGGCATGGGCCAGGTACAACACGAAGGAGAGCCAGAAGGCGGCCAGGAGCGCCTCCAGGCTGATCAGGGTAACCAGCGGCCTGCGCCACCGCAGCAGGATCGCCCCGGCCCACAGCAGCAGCAGGAAGGGAAACACGAACGCGGGCCAGCGCCCCAGCAGGGGCAGGATGAGAGCCGAGGCCAGAAGGTCGCCGAAGCCGCGCAGGAGATTCCCGTCCGGGTAGGTGGCCAGGGCCAGGGCCGACAACAGGGCCGCCGCCAGCAGCAGAATCCCGGCAATTTCCCGTCCATGCCCCCGGGACTTCCGGGACGCGGCCGCGCCGCCCTTTTTGCGTGAGGCTGAGGCCATCGTGAAGAGGGCTCCCCTAAACCGGCGGGAGCCCGGCTCTCCTTAACGACTGACTTTTTCTGTGTGCACCCGGATCTTTCCCTCGTGGAAGATCGGAAGCACGGGGATGCGGTTGACGTCGGCGCACACGGGGAGGTCCTCGCCCATGCCGATGGAAGCCAGATAGCGGCCGTGCTCGCACTGCTCCACCATCCGGGGGATGTTCTTGTGGTGGTGCCGGTAGAGGGCCAGGACCGCCCCGCCGCCGTCGTTGGTGCGCAGGTCGCGGGAATTGCGCGACTGCAACTCATACAGGAGATTCCCGGCGCACAGGGCGTCTTCCAGGGCGAACTGCCCCAGCTTCCCGGCGCAGAGCACGGCCACGGGATGGCCGGCCCCGGCGATGAATTCGGCCAGGATGCCGATGTTGACGAAGCTCCCGATCAAAGTGCGCAGCGCCAGGCGGCTCCTCACCACTGCCGGAGCTCCGTTGGTCGTACCGAGAATCAGGGTCTTGTTCCTCACCGCGTCCGGATGATATTCCAGGGGTGAGTTGCCCAGGTCGAAGCCATCAATCAGCTTGCCTTCCCGCTCGCCGCACAGGAGAATGGCGTCCCGGGACAGGTTGGAGGCCAGTTGAATGGCCGCGGAGATGGAGTCTGCCGGTATTACCTCTTTGGCCCCGGCCGCCAGCGCCGCGCAAATGGTGGTGCTGGCACGCAGTACGTCCACCACGACAGCCACATGATCCTTGAGCCGTTCTTCACTTATTTCGTGGGGCGTGAGGTATACGTCTATATGCATAGAGGTGCGGTCGAGCCTTTCAACTTACGGGCTGGGGTTGATAGAACGGGGTCTTGACCAGGCGGAGAGGCAGGGTGCGCCCGCGCAGGTCGAGTTCCAGTTCCGTGCCGATGGCGGATAGTTCCACGGGGACATACCCCAGGCCGATGCCGCGGTCGAGCATGGGGGAATAATTGCCGCTGGTGGTCACCCCCACGGTGATGCCGTCCTTCAGGATGGGGGTGCCGTGCCGCGGCAGGCCCTTGCCTTCCACGACAAAGCCGACCAGGGTGCGGGTCAAACCTTTCTCCTTGGCCGCCAGGATGGCCTCCCGGCCGATGAAATCGCCCTTGTTCAGCTTGGTGATCCACCCCAGACCGGCTTCCAGCGGGTGGGTGGTGGCGTCAATGTCGTTGCCGTAAAGGCAGTACTTCATTTCCAGGCGCAGGGTGTCGCGGGCGCCCAGGCCGATGGGCTCCACCTCGTAGGGCTTGCCGGCCTCGAAGATGGCCTCCCACAGGTTCACGCCGTAGCGGTTCTCCACCATGACCTCGTAGCCCAGCTCGCCGGTGTAACCGGTACGGGCCACCACGGCGGGCAGGCCGGCGACCTTGCCCTCGGCCAGGTGGTAGTAGGCCAGGGCGTCCAGGTCCACGCCGGTGATGGGCTTCAGCAGGTCGCGGGTGCGCGGCCCCTGGACGGCCAGCAGGGTGTAGTCGTCAGACCGGTCTGCAAACTCCACGCCGGATTTGGGCAGGTGCTGCAGCACCCAGTCGCGGTCCTTGGCCAGGTTGGCGGCGTTGACCACCATCATGTACCGGTCCGGGAAGCGGTACACCAGCAGGTCGTCCACCATGCCGCCGTCGGGATAGCAGAAGGCGGAATACTGCGCCTGCCATACCGCCAGCTTGCTGACGTCGTTGATGGTGATCCAGTTCAGGAATTTTTCGGCGTCCGGGCCCGAGAAGAAGAATTCGCCCATGTGGGAGACGTCGAAGACGCCCACTGTGGTGCGGACGCGGCGGTGTTCGGCCACGATGCCCCTGGGGTACTGGATGGGCATCAGGTAGCCGGCGAAGGGGACGATCTTGCCCCCCAGGGCCGCATGGATATCGTAGAGGGCGGTCTTCATGGCCGGCCCCTCAGATGGCTCGCTCATATTTGGATCCCCTGAATTACAGTTTGGCGACCGCCTGGCGGATGCGGTCCAGGGCGATCTGGAGGTTTTCCACGGAATTGGCGTAGGAGAAGCGCAGGTATCCCTGGCCGTATTCGCCGAAGGAGGTGCCGGCCAGCGAAGCGACGCCGGCCTCGTTCAGCAGGTACTCTTCCAGAAACTGGCTGGACTTGCCCGTCCCCTGGATGTTGGGGAAGACGTAGAAGGCGCCGTGCGGCTTCAGGCACTTGAAGCCTGGAATGGAGTTCAGGCCGTCCACGATGACGTCGCGGCGGCGCTGGAACTCGGCCACCATGGCCTTGACCTCGTCCTGCGGCCCCTTGACCGCTTCCAGGCAACCGTACTGCACGAAGCTGTTGGTGCAGGAATTGACGTTAGTGGCCAACCGGGTGAACTGGTCGGCCAGCGGCTGGGGCATCATGCCGTAGCCGGCGCGCCAGCCGGTCATGGCGTAGGTCTTGGAGAAGCCGTCCAGCAGGATGGTGCGCTCCTTCATGCCCGGCAGGGCGGCGATGGAATGATGCTGGCCCTCATAGATGATATTGCAATAGACTTCGTCGGAGAGCACCCAGCAGTCGTACTGTCGGGCCAGGGCGGCGATCTCCTGCAGGTCTTCCAGGGTCAGGATGCCGCCGGTGGGGTTCTGGGGGGAATTGATGATGATCAGCTTGGTCTTTTCGTTGACCAGCTTGCGGAACTCGTTCATGTCGAAGCGGAACTCGTACTCTTCGCGCAGGACGATGGGGCGCGGCTTGGCTCCGACGAAATTAATGACCGATTCGTAGATGGGGAAGCCGGGGTTGGGGTAGATGACCTCGTCGCCTTCGTCCACCAGGGCCATGACGGCGAAGAACATGATGGGCTTGGCACCGGGGGTGACCACGATTTCACCCGGCTGGACCTCGATGCCGCGGCGCTTGCCGATGTCCTCGGCCAAGGCTTCGCGCAGCGCGGGGAAGCCGGCGGCGGGACCGTAGTGGGTTTCGCCGCGGGTCAGCGCCTTGATGGCGGCGAAGGAGATGTTCTTGGGAGTATCGAAGTCGGGTTCGCCGATTTCCAGGTGGACGATGTGCTTGCCTTTGGCTTCCAGGGCCCTGGCCTTGGCTAGGACGACGAACGCCGTCTCGGTGCCCAGGCGGCTCATGCGGGTCGCGAGTTTCATGGATTTTTCTCCACGGTAGCGTTTATGGCCACACTGCGATTGTATGTGAATGATTTTATTGGCGTGATAATATGTACGGTCAGTCTGCTTTTGAGGCGATCAGTCCACCAAGGGAGTGATTCGGGCGATGGCGTAGTCGCGCTCGGTCATGCGAATATAATTATGTAACGGCGCCGTGTTGCTTACTCGCCGGCGCATGCCTAATCCCCAGCAACCCATCAATGGACAAATCTTCGTCCAGCAGCGGCCAGTGGATTCCATACCCGGCAGGGGAAATCTCGAAATGACTGCGCTCTGCTTCAGTGGCTTTGGCCAGCCGCTGGGAAATTTCACTTAAAACAAAGGAGTATGCTCTGCCATCAATCGTGATATGCAAATGGTCACCCTGGAAAAACACATTTTCTATTTTATGTAGTTTCTTCATTTCTTCTTCTCGCGCTGAAAGCGATTCCATTCATTTTCAATGAATTCAAAGTACTCATAGATAATTTTTTTTACCTGGCGCTTATCTCGATCACCCATCTGATAAGAGTAAGCTTCTTCCAAGGAAAAATTCGCGATATCCAGCCAATATTTACATTCCATCTCTGCTTTGCGAGCGTGAATGTGAATCGGTTCATCCGATTCATTGGCGTAAAAGAAGAACCTCCAACCCAAGACCAGCAGAATGGTTGGCATCGTCCGCTCCGTACATTTCCGGGAGCAGGCTTCCAGCCTGCTCCCGGATCCCGTTTTTTCCCTACCCCACCAATTCCTTCGCCTTCCGGGCGATGTGCTCGGCGGAGAGCTCGAACTCCTTGATCAGCTCCCAGGGAGCCCCGGATTCGCCGAAGCGATCCAGCACGCCGATCATGCCGAAGCGGAGGCACTTGCAGTGGGTGCGCTTGTCCTGCAGGACGGCGGAGGCCACCAGGTTGCCCAGGCCCCCCACCTGGTGCTCTTCGGCGGTGACGATCACGCCGGTTTCCACCGCCGCGCGGACGACGGCTTCCCGGTCCAGCGGCTTGATGGTGTGCATGTTGATGACCCGCGTCTCCAGGCCGTACTCGGTCTTCAGGATCCAGGCGGCGCGCATGGCTTCCGGCACTTCCGGTCCGCAGGCGATGATGGTCAGGTTCTCGTTCTCGTTGGTGTACTGCGAAGCCAGCACGGTCTCGAAGGAGTCAAGGAAGCTTTCCTTCACCGAGCGCAGGCGGATGACGTTGGCTTCACCGTACTTGAAAGGGGTGGCTTCGGTGCTGATGACCGGCGTCGCCTCGCGGGCGAAGCGGATGTACTTGGGGCCCTGAACCTGGAACAGCAGGTGGGCGGTGGCCTTCTCGGTCTCCACGGAATCGGCGGGCACGCTGATATGCATGCCGGGGATGCCGACCATGTTGAAGATGTCTTCCAGAGCCTGGTGCGTGGCGCCGTCGGGGCCGACCGACACGCCGCCGTGCGCTCCGGCGATCAGCACATTGAAATCGCCGTAGGCTACCGACGTGCGGACCTGGTCCAGGTTGCGGCCGGACGAGAACACCGCGTAGTTGCCCAACACGGGGATCTTCCCTTCGCGCGCCAGGCCGGCGGCCATGGCCGTGCCGGACTGCTCGGCGATGCCCACGCTGATCCAGCGCGGCTGGCGTTCGGGATGATCTTCGTAGAACTGGCTGATGGTGATGGACCCGGAGATGTCCATGCCGATGCAGACGATGCGCTCGTCATCGCCCAGTTTCTTCAGGGCGCGGCCGAACCCCATGCGGGTGGGGTCCATCTTGGCCTTCATGACGTCCTGCTGATTCCACCAGTAATTCTTCGAAAATTTGGGCTGTTTCTGATCCAGTTCCTTGTCCACCCAGGCCTGGTACTTGTCCACCCGGTCCAGGAGCTGCTGCCAGGGGATCTTGTCCTTCAGGCCCAGCTCTTCCAGTCCTTGGATCATCTGGTCCTTGTTGGGGGACTTGCCGTGCCAGCCGGCCACGTTTTCCATGAACGAGATGCCCTTGCCCTTGACGGTATTGGCCAGGATGGCGGTAGGCGATCCCTGATGAGTCTTGGCCTCGTCCAGGGCCTTGACCACCTGGGCCATGTCGTGGCCGTCAATCTCCACCACGTGCCAGCCGAAGGCCCGGTAGCGGTCCGCTAAGGGATCAATGTCCATGACGTCCTTGACCCAGCCGTCAATCTGCAGCCGGTTGATGTCAATGATGGCGGTCAGGTTGTCGAGCTGGAAATGCCCGGCTTCCATGGCCGCTTCCCAGATCTGCCCTTCCTGCTGCTCGCCGTCGCCGTGGATGCTGAACACGTGGTGCTTCTTCCCGTCCAGGCGGGCGGCCAGGGCCATGCCCACGGCAATGGAGAGCCCCTGCCCCAGCGACCCGGAAGAGACTTCCACGCCCGGCAGCTTGTGCCAATGGGGATGCCCCTGGAAGGGGGACCACAGGCGGCGCAGCCGCACCACGTCGTCCAGTTCGCAAAAGCCGGCCATGGCCAGCCCCAGGTACAGCGAGGGCGCCTTGTGCCCGGTGGACCAGATGATGCGGTCGCGGCCGTCCCAGTTGGCGCTCTGCGGATCCAGGTTGGCGTTGTGCAGGTACAGGGCGGCGGTGATGTCCATGATGGACATGGTGCCGCCGGAATGGCCGGAACCGGCGGCGCACAGGGCCACCAGGTTGTACCCCCGCATCAGCCGGGCCGCTTCCTCCAGCTCGGCGACGCTGTATTTCTGACGTATTTTTCCAGTTGTGGAATCGGTGATGGCCATTGCCTCCTCCGGTGAATGGTTCGTGGCGGGTCAGGGATTGGCCCGAAGGCCGTTTATAAATGAAAATCAAGCAGTTGCCAGGGGGACGGTGCTTCTGCAAGGAGCCAGTCTAAAAAGGTAAAAAACCGCGATGCCATAGTCAAGTGCTTTTTCGGGTATTTGGGAAATAATAAGGCCGGTATACTGGTTTTAAGTTCGGCTTTCCGGCGCGGGAAATGGCCGCCTTACGTATCATTTGGGTGAACCATCCGCGAATAACCCCGCCGGGATGGCAACCTTTTGCAATTTTTGACTGTTTACCCTGTAAAGCGGGCCGGCGACCGCCGGCCGGTATCACTGGAAGGAACCGCCGTGGCCTTCATGCCCCCGGGGACCCGTAACACGGGACCCATGCTCCTCTATTTTATCCTGTTCATTTCGCTTCTGGTTCCCGGGACGGCCGGGAGCCAGCAGCAGTACGACCAGTATGACTGGGTCTCCTACGCCGACTTCCATCAGGTCACGGATGTGACCCTGGGCCGGGAAGAGGCCTATATCGCCACCACCGGCGGAGTGCTGCGCTGGAACCTCTACCGGCAGTCCTGGGAAGAGCCCTGGGTGGTGGTGCGCGGCCGCACCGAAGCCGTGGACCTGCGCGACGCCCTGAACGTGGATTATATCACCGAAACCAACAGCGTTGCCGTGGCTACGGCGCACGGCACCTACCTCTACAACCCCACGGCGGAATACTGGGAACCGGGCGAACACAATTTTGACCTGGCAGTGCAGGGGAGCATCCCCGGAGCCATCTTCCTCGACCCGCCCGGGCCGCTGGTTTCCGGGCGCAACTACTTCCAGCAGGGCAACAACGTCATCATGGACAGCCAGCTCCGGCAGCACGGCCTGGGCCCCTCCGCCACCGATGACTGGGGCTACCAGTGGGTCGGCGTGCAGGGAGTGGGCATCCTGCGGCTGGACACCCGGCTGCTGCGGGGCACGCTGTGGGAACTGGGGCTCTACGGCGCCGACGTGCGGGACGTCATCCGGGGGGAAGGGTGGACCGTCCTGGCGGGGCACAACCGCAACCAGGGAATCACCTTCTGGAAGCAGGGGCAGATGATCTGGGATCACCTGGAAGCGCGCTACACCGCGGGGCTGGAAAGCGTCTGGATCAACGACTTGGCGGTCACCGGGAAATGGCTGCTGGCGGCCACCGACGCCGGCCTGGCCCAGATTGACCTGAAGAACGGCACCAGCCGCATGTACACCCTGTTCCAGGGGCTCTGGTCCAACCGCAGCACGGCCGTGGCGGCGGACGAGGACACCGTCTGGATCGGCACGGAAAACGGCCTTAGCGTGCTCGACCTGGCCAAGAAGGAGGTCAAGCGGATCACCACGCCGGACCTGGCCAACCGCGGCGTCTACACCCTGGCGGTGGACCCGGAAGCGCTGTGGATCGGCGGGGAAGCGGGGCTCTACCGGCTGGACCGCGCCACCGGGACGGGCGGCTGGCTGGAACCGGAAGGGGGCGTGGCCGGCCCGGTCTACGACCTGCAGGTGACGCCCGGGGAGGTCATCGCGGGGCGTTTCGGCGGGCTGGAAATCATCCGCAAAGCCGACCTGGAAATGGCCGGATTCCCGGCGGAAGCGTTCCTGGCCGGGAGCTCCATCCAGGCGGTGCTGGCGCTGGATTCCCTGGTCTGGGTGGGCACCGACCGGGGTCTGTGGAAGCTGGACCGCCCCCGCAACCGCTGGCACCAGTACACCACCCGGGACGGCCTGATCAGCGACGAGGTGACCGCCCTTTATCCCGATGGCGACCACCTCCTGATCGGCACCCCGGAAGGGGTGACGCGGTTCTTCTGGAACGACCCCACGCGGGGGGATTGAGGCTGGATGCTTGGTGCTCGGAGGGCCACCACTAAGGGCCACTGCGTGGCGCTCCGTCGTGCCCGTTTTCGGTGTCATTGCGAGGCCCCGTTGTTCAGGGGCCGAAGCAATCTCCCCCCCTCGCCAGTGTCATTGCGAGGCCCCGTTGTTCAGGGGCCGAAGCAATCTCCCCCCCTCGCCAGTGTCATTGCGAGTGGTGTAGGGCGGACTAAGCGGCGGAGCCCCCAATCTCATCTTGGCCTCAACCCCTGATCCGCCGCGCAGTCCGCCGGGTTTTCTCTGCCCACCCCTCGCCCAGCCCCTCCCTCCAGTGTCATTGCGAGGAATCCCGACCACAGGTCGGGATGACGAAGCAATCTCAAGCTCCGCCCAGCCC
>QZKQ01000017.1 GCA_003599535.1 Candidatus Zixiibacteriota bacterium
GGGGCTGCGGCAGGCTTCCGCCGCCGTCCGGATGGCCTCCACGTTCTCCCCCGAGCCGGAGTAGAGCGAGTAGAACACCCGGCACCAGATCTCGATGGAGGTCTTGTGCATCAGGGTGCCGACCACAGGGACGCGGATCAAATACTTGGAAGCCAGGAACCGGCCTTTCTGCGACATGAAGAAACGCGCCGCCACGGCGGTGACGGCGGCGATTACGCCGACGATGTACAGCGCGTTGGCCTGCAGCGCATCTGAGATCTTCAAGGTGGTGGCGGTCATGGGCGGCAGGTCAATGTCGAACTTCAGGAACATGTTGGCCGTTTCGGGGAAGATGTAAGCCACATAGAAGACCACCGCGGCGATCAATGCGAGTACCACCACCGCCGGCATGATCAGGGCACTCTTCAGGTTCTTTTTGAATTCCTCATTGCGCTCCAGGAACTTGGCCGTGGATTCGTAGATCTCCACCATGTTGCCGGACTTGGAGGCCACCCCCAGCAGGTGCGCGGGGAATTTCCCCAGGGTGTCGGACTGTTTGCCGAAAACTTCCTGGCCGTCCTTGCCGTCCTTCAGATCCTGATTGATCTCCCGCACGCACTGCTTCAGGGCCTTGTTGTCCATGTCGTTGCCCAGCAGGTTCAGGATCTCGTCGTAAGGCAATTTTTCCCGCAACAGGTCGGCCGACAGGCGGATGAACATGACGATCTCTTTTGACGGCGGCTTCATCCGCACGTCCAACAGCTTCTTCTGGATGGAGAGAACGGTGAAGCCCATTTTTTCCAGGGCGCGGCGCACTTCTTCGGACGTGAAGGCCTTCTGCTGCCCGGTGATGATCGCTTCCCGGCCCCGCCGGACCTTGTACATGAAGGTGGCCTTCTTGTCCAGCGCCTGCAGGCGGAAGCGTCGCTGCGCAGCGATCTCCTCGGCCCGCCTTTTGGCTTCCCGCTTTCCCCGGGCGGTGATGATGCCCTGCATCATGCGTCCGGACAGCGCGATACCCTGGTAACGAAATTCAGCCATTCTCCACCCGCCTTGAAGAGTCCCTTATCATCTGCCGATTTCCACAGTAATCACGGGCGCGCGCATATGGAAAGGCCGGAGAGGCCGCACCGCACCCTTCCGCCGGGAGAGGGATATGAAAATGGTTGTGCCGCCGGCTCCGCATGGCCGGCGGGATGCTGCGGAGAGCGTTTTCATCTTACCGGCCGCCCTCCGGAATCCAACTCCGGGGCGGGCGATCCCCAGGCCCGCCCCGGAATGGGACCAGGCGCGCTACCGGTTGGCCACAGACAAAGCGACGCTGTCGGCGTAGACGTCAATGGTGGCGGTGCAGTTGGTTCCGTCGCCGTCGCCGTCTGCCGTGCCGACGCCCGTCAACACCACGTGAGCGGCGGTACCGGCCGTGGAGATGCTGTAGGTGCCGTTTTCATTCGTCGGCTGCGTGGTCAGATAGGCCAGGCCCGCAGCATTGGCCGTCAGCAGGGCGAAGCTGCCGCCGCCACCGCCCATGGCCGTCGGACGACGATAGTGCTGCTGGGCGCGGGAAGCCAGGTTCACCAGGTCGGCGCTGATGCCGTCCAGGTTGGAATTGGCCGCCTGGTCATTGAACATGTTGATCCCGACCACCACCGCGATTCCCACGATGATCACGGACAGGACGATGAGTAGGAGTTGTTGCTGTCCCATTGGGTCCTCCTTGGATGAGGTGTAGTGACTGGTGTGAAGGAATTTCCGATTTGGCGATTTCGGTTCATTCCTTTACAAGTCCCGTGCCAGAGTTTTAAGTACTGCAATAACAATGCATTAAAACGGTTCTGCTCCTTGAAGTGTGGCGGGGGGGTTCCAAAATCAGGTAGGGAAGGGGCGTGAAGGTCCTCTTTTTGTGACACCTCCCCGAGGCGCGACGGGGATGCTGTTGTTATTTCGCGGGTTGACTTTTGTCACAAAAAAGTGTCGGAGTCGCGATAAGGCGACAGAGCGCGTTCAGGCTGGTTCAGATTCGGCTTCGGCCGGCGTGAAATCCATCCGGGAGACAGTGCGCAGACCCAGCTCCTTCATCTTGCGGTGGTAGTTCTGGCGGGGCAAGCCGGCCCGGCGTGCCGCCTGGGTGACGTTGCCGCCGTAGCGGCGCAGGTTTTCCAGCAGGTAGTGCCGTTCGAACAGGCGCCGGGCTTCACGCAGGGGGGATTGCAGCAGGCGGACCAGGAAATCGTCGGCGGGAGCGGCCAGGCTTTCAGAGAAGTCCTCCAGGCCCAGGCGCGGGCCCGAGGAGAGGGCCACAGCCCGCTCGATGACGTTCTCCAGTTGGCGCACGTTACCTGGCCAGTCGCGGTGGCAAAGGTAGTGCAGGGCCTCTCGGGTCAGTTCCCGCGCCGGGCGGGAGAAGGCTGCCGCGTACTTCTCCACGAAGTAGCGGGCCAGCAGGGGGATGTCCTCGCGCCGGTCGCGCAGCGGGGGCAGGGCGACGGTGATGACGTTAATGCGGTAGAGCAGGTCCTGGCGGAAGGTCCCGCGGCGCACTTCCTCTTCCAGGTTGCGGTGGGTGGCGGCGATGAGCCGCAGGTCCACCAGAATCTCCTCGGAGCTGCCCAGGCGCTGGAAGGAGCGTTCCTGGAGAGTCCGCAGGATCTTCACCTGCAGCGCCGGGGGCATGTCGCCAATCTCGTCCAGGAACAGGGATCCGCCGTCGGCCTCTTCGAAGTATCCCCGGGTGCGCCGCGCCGCGCCGGTGAAGGCCCCTTTCTCATGGCCGAAGAGCAACGATTCCAGAAGGCCTTCCGGCAGGCCGCCGCAGTTGACGCTGACGAACGGCCCCTTGGCCCGGGGGCTGTTTTGGTGCAGGATCCGGGCGATGCGCTCCTTGCCGGTTCCGGTTTCCCCGGTGATCAGCACCGTGGTGGCGAGGGGAGCGACCTTGCGCACCATCGCGAAAGTTTCCTGCATCCGCGGGCTGGCGCTGACCAGGCCGTCCAACTGGAACTTTTCCGCCAACTGGCGGCGCAGGGTGCGGTTTTCCAGCCGCACGGCGGCCGATTCTATCAGCCGCGAGGCGGCCAGACGTACCACTTCCAGGTCGCCGAAGGGCTTCTCCAGGTAATCTTCCGCTCCCCGCTTCATGGCTTCCACCGCCATGCTGATGTTGCCAAAGGCGCTCATCACCAGTACGGCCGTTCCCGGGGAAGCCTGCTTCAACCGGGGTAATAGATCCAGTCCGGAAATTTCCGGCATCTTGATGTCCAGCAGCACCAGCTCGCAGGGACTGGATTTCACTCGCTCGAGAGCCTCTAAGGGCGCCGTAGTCCAGTCCACCTGCCGGCCGTCGCCGGCCAGGGCTTCGGCCAGGAGCTGACAGATATCCGCTTCGTCGTCTATGATCAGGAGGCGCGCCGGGCGCATGGGTTTCCCGCCTTGGTGGTTATCGTTTTTTACATCGGCGGATTCCGGCGGATCTTGAAGGCTTTCCCGGGGGAAATGCGCAGACTGCCCGGAAAACCGGTGGAGAATGACATATTTTACAGCAAATGCTTTGCATCGGGCGGCATTTTCCTGTATATTCTTGGCGTGACGATTTCATTTTCCATGGATGTCAGAACTTACGTGTCTCGTTTCTCCAGGCGCCGAATCGGAAGACCCTCCCCAATGGACCACTGCGTGGCCCTCCGACTCGGCGGCATTATCCGGGTAAATAGGCAGGTCCATATATATGTTGATTGACCAGGCACAAATTCATCTGAAGGCGGGGGACGGCGGATCCGGCGTCATCAGCTTCCGGCGGGAGAAGTACGTGCCCCGGGGGGGGCCGGACGGCGGCGACGGCGGTCGTGGTGGAGACGTCTACCTGAGCGTGGATCCCCAGTTGAACACGCTGCTGCCGTTCCGCTACAAGCGCATCTTTAAGGCGCCGCGGGGCCGCCATGGATCCGGCGCCCGCAAGACCGGCAAGAGCGGGGAGGACCTGTACATCCCCGTGCCTCCGGGCACCACTGTGAAACACCCGGAGACCGGCGAGGTCCTGGCCGACCTGACCGAACCGGGGCAGACGTTCCTGGCGGCCAAGGGGGGAAAGGGTGGGCGCGGCAATTCCCATTTCGCCACCCCCAGCAACCGGGCGCCCCACAAATACGAGCCCGGGGTGGAGGGGGAGGAGATAGACCTGGCCCTGGAGTTGAAGCTCCTGGCCGACGTGGGGCTGGTGGGTCTACCCAACGCCGGAAAATCCACTCTGCTGTCGCGCGTTTCCAACGCCCGGCCCAAGATCGCCGATTACCCCTTCACCACCCTGGAGCCGCACCTGGGCATCGTGTCGGCGGGCGAGTTCGCCAGCTTCGTCATGGCCGATCTGCCGGGGCTGATCGAAGGGGCGCACCAGGGCAAGGGCTTGGGCCTGCGCTTCCTGAAGCACATCGAGCGCACCCGCGTGCTGCTCTTCCTGATTGATTCCACCAGTTCCGACCCCGCCGCCGACATGGTCACCCTGGAACGGGAACTGGGCGAGTACGATCCCGCCCTGCTGGAACGGCCCCGGCTGGTGGCGTTGTCCAAGGCCGATCTGAATCAGTCCCCCGACCCGGCAACGTTCCCCTGGGATCACCGTATCTCATCCGTGACCGGAGAAGGGGTGCCGGAGCTGATCCGCCACTTATGGTCCCTGCTGCAGACCAGTCCGACCTGAGCCCGATCCAGGCGGCACTCTTCACGCCGAGACGGGCTCCCGGCGAGGCGCTGCGGGCCGAACCCGCCCAGGCGCTGACCCTGATCAGCGCTGCGGGGGTGGGATCGGCGCGCTACCGCGCCCTGCTGAATGCCTTCGGCTCTCCGGGAGAGGCGCTGAAGGCGTCCGAGCGGGCCCTGTGCCAGGTGCCCGGCATCGAGGCTGTGACCGCCGCCGCCATCCACGCCGCCGCCCGCCAGGGAACCGGGGAGAAGCTGCTGGAAGCGCTGTCCAGGTGCGGCGCGCGAATCGTCAGCATCTGGGACTCTGAGTACCCCCGGCTCCTGAAAGAAATTCACGACCCTCCGGCGCTGCTGTTCGTGCGCGGGGAACTACCCTGCGCCGGGGAGTTCTGCTTCGCCATCGTTGGCACACGCCATCCCGGGCTTTACGGGATGAAGCAGGCCCACGTTTTCGCCACCGACCTGGCCGCCGCCGGAGTGGCGGTCGTCAGCGGCATGGCCCGGGGGGTGGATACCTCCGCCCACGACGGCGCCCTGCAGGCCCGGGGCCGCACCTTCGCCGTGTTCGGCTGCGGAGTGGATATCATCTATCCAGCGGAGAACCGCTCCCTGGCCGAACGCATCGCCGCTTCCGGCGGGCTGATATCCGAATTCCTGCCCGGGGTGGAGCCCGATCCGGGGCTCTTCCCCCGCCGCAACCGCATTATCAGCGGGTTGTGCCGGGGGGTGCTGGTGGTTCAGGGCAGCGAGACTTCCGGAGCCTTGATCACCGCCCGCTACGCCCTGGACCAGAACCGCGATATCTTCGCCCTGCCCGGCAACGTGGACGACCGCCGTTCCCGGGGTCCACACCGGCTGCTGCGGGAAGGCGCCATTCTGGCCGAATCCGCCCAGGACGTGTTGCGGGAATTGGGCCGGGGCGGGAGCGCCGGCGAAGAAGAGGGTGGAAGGGAGGCGCCGAAGTTGCCGGCCTTGACCCCTTCCGAAGAGAGCCTGCTGGCCAGAATCGAGAGCGAACCGGTGCACATTGACCAGCTGGTCCGGGATCTGAGCCGGCCGGTCGCTTCCGTGCTGGCCGACCTGCTGGGCCTGGAAATGAAAGGCTGGATTACGCAATCGCCGGGCAAACTGTTCACCCGGAAACAATATTAAACCTGCTGGATGTCTCCGTCATTGAGCCTCGCTGAACCCTTCCCCCTGCCTCATTTGAGCGCCACGGCCCTGGTGCGGTGCGGCGCCTACGATCCGGCCGACGTGCGCCGCGCCCTGCGCCGCGGCCTCGACCTGCTGGGATCGCCGGAAAGCCTGATCCGCCCCGGAGACCGCGTCCTGCTGAAGCCCAACATGCTTTCCGCCCGCGAACCCGAGCGGGCCGTCACCACGCATCCGGAAATCATCACCGCGATCGGGGAGGTGGTGCTGGACTGCCGGGGGAAAGTGGTGCTGGGCGACAGCCCCGGCGGCGCCGCGCGCCACCTGGAACGCTACTGGGAGAAAACCGGCGTGGAGCTGGCCGCCCGAAGGTTGGGAGTTCGCCCCGTATCATTTGAGGAGGCCGGCATTCGGAGCTTTCCCGCGCCGGAAGGCCACATCAGCATTTCCCGCGTGGCCCTGGAAGCCGACCTGATCATCAACCTGCCCAAGCTGAAGACGCACCTCCTGACGCGCATGACCGGCGCGGTCAAGAACATGTTCGGTACGGTGCCGGGCTTTCGCAAGGGGGATATCCACAGCCGAGCCCCCTCACCGCTGGAATTCTCGCGCTTCGTGATCTCCATTTACCGCCAGGTCGTGCCTGCCCTGACGGTCATGGACGCGGTGACGGTGATGGAAGGCAACGGGCCCTCTTCCGGCGACCCCCGCCACCTGGGGGCGCTGCTGGTTTCGCGCGACGCCCTGACCCTGGACAGCTACGCCGCCCGCCTGATCGGCATGGAACCGGCGCGCCTGCCTATGTTTCAGGCGGCGGCGGAAACCGACTTATGGTCGTTCGACCGGCCGGAATCCCCCTGCCTGGGGGATGATCTCGCGGAACTGTGCCTGACCGACTTTCGGCCTCCCGTTGTCACCCGGCTGGAACGGATCCCGCGGTTCATCCACCGAGGCTTGCGGCGGATGATCTGGGTGCGCCCCAAGGCCGATCCGCGCCGCTGCACCTCCTGCGCCCTTTGCGTGCAGAATTGCCCCGAAAACGCCATGACCTTCCACCGGGGCGTGCCGCGCATTGATTACAAAGTATGTATCAAGTGCGGCTGCTGCGACGAATTGTGCAGCGACCGCGCTATTTACCAGGAGATGAGTATTCTGGCCAGATTATTTTCATAGGAGGCGCCATGCCGAAGCCGTTATCCGCCCTGGTCCTGTTTGAAGATGAAGCCGCCCTGACCCTGGAGCCGCTCTCGCTGACGCGCCCGGTATGGGATTTGCAGTGTGGAATACGGACGCTGGGGGAGAAAATCCGGGCGGCGTTCCCAGACCTCCCGCTGCGCCTGGCGGCGCGGGACCACCTGCGCGGTATGCTGGAACCGGAAGCGGCCGGGGAAATTCCTGCCGGGGCGTTGTGGATTAACGGCGCGCTGCTGCCGGGCGAGGGGCTGGCCGCCGCGGCGCAGCTTGAGCCTGGTTCCGCTTGGGTGCGCGAGGGGCGGGTTATCGCTTTCCACGGGTCTCCACCGACCGGCTGGCAGCCTGGAACGCAACTCCCGGAATCGGGGTTACATACACTGGAGGCGCCGTCC
Organism: Candidatus Zixiibacteriota bacterium; assembly: GCA_003599535.1. GTDB lineage: Bacteria > Electryoneota > B3-LCP > B3-LCP > B3-LCP > SURF-9. The sequence goes on from QZKQ01000017.1 coordinate 7,413, forward strand.
AGCGCGGCCCAGGCGGTACGCTACGCCTGGGACCTGGTGCACGCCATGCCCGGGGAGATTGAGCGCGAAGCCGGACGGCTGCGGCGCCTGGGCCGGCACGAAGGGGAGATCCACTCCACTGCTGTCCTGCTGGCGCCGGAGAACGTCTACCTGGGGCCGGGCAGCCGCGTGGCGCCCCTGGCCATGATTGACGCCACCGGCGGGCCGGTGGTGCTGGATGATGGCGTCCAGGTCGGCCCGCACGCGGTGATCGAAGGGCCGGCCTACCTGGGCCCCAAATCCCAAGTCAAGCCGCAGGCCCACCTGCACGCCGTCTGCTCCGGGCCGGAATGCCGCATGGGAGGGGAAGTCAACACCAGCATCCTGCAGAGCTATACCAACAAGCAGCACGGAGGCTTCCTGGGACACTCCTTCCTGGGATCCTGGTGCAACCTGGGCTCCGGGACGGAAACCTCCAACCTGAAGAACAACTACAGCCCCGTGAAGGTGCAGGTCGGCGACGAGCTGGTGGATACCGGCAAGCTGTTCGTGGGGCTGACCTTGGGGGACCACTCGAAAACGGCTATCGGGTCGGTGTTCAACACCGGCACGGTGGCGGGTGTCGCCTGCAACCTGTACGGCGCCGGTTTCCCCCCTCGCTACATCCCCTCCTTTTCCTGGGGAGGGGCCGAAAAACTGGTGCGTTACCCCTTCAACCGAACTCTGGACATCGCCCGGGCGGTCATGGCCCGCCGGGGACGGCAACCATCCGACGCTGAAATCGAAATGTTGCGCTGGATCCACCGGCATCGCTCACAGATGGCGGGGATCCCTTCCACTGATAAATAGGTGACACTGTGAGGAAGAAGATATTCGTCATCGGCTCCCTGGTCATGGCCCTGTCGTTCATCGGCGGCATGAAGTTCACCGAGAACCTCTGGGCGGCAGGCAAGAGCATCTATGAACAGGTCAACCGCTTCGCCTTCGTCATGCAGTTGGTCCGGGAGAAGTACGTCGAAGAGCCCGACATGAACCAGATGGTGGATGGGGCCATCGTGGGCATGCTGGAGAAGCTGGATCCCCATTCGGTCTACATCACCGCCGAGGATCAGAAGAAGATCGCCGAGCAGTTCAAGGGGGAATTCGAGGGCATCGGCATCTCCTTCACCATCCAGAACAAGATCCTGACCGTCATCTCCGCCATTCCCGGCACTCCGGCCGACCAGATGGGATTGCGTTCCGGGGACCGCATCATAAAGATTGACGGAGTCTCCTCCTACGGCATTACCAACGAGGAGGTGTTCCAGAAACTACGCGGGCCCAAGGGCACCGAGGTGAACATCACCGTGCAGCGCCCCAACCTGGACGAGCTGCTGGAATTCGCGCTGATCCGCGACACCATCCCGATCCACAGCGTGGAAACCGCCTTCATGGTGGACGACCGCACCGGGTACCTTCTGGTCAACCAGTTCACCTCCACCACCCACGACGAGTTGCACCAGGCGCTGGAAGACCTGAAAACGCAGGGAATGGAACAACTCCTGCTGGACCTGCGGGGCAATTCCGGCGGTTACCTGCAGCAGGCCGTGAAGATGTTGGGCGAGTTCATCGGCGGGGAACAGCGGCTGGTATACACCAGGGGGCGGACGGCCGATTCCGAGAGACCCTATTACGCTCCGGCCAAGGCGTCCTATGACGACCTTCCCCTGGTCGTGCTGGTCAACCACGGCAGCGCCTCGGCTTCCGAAATCGTGGCCGGGGCCGTCCAGGATCTGGACCGCGGCCTGGTGGTGGGCAACACCACCTTCGGCAAGGGCCTGGTGCAGCAGGGCTTCGAACTGGGCGACGGATCCGTGGTGCGCATCACCACCGACCGCTACTACACCCCCAGCGGGCGGCTCATCCAGCGGCCCTACGAGAACGGGATGGCGGAATACTACGCTGAAGGCTACGACGAGAACGACCCCAACGCCCATCCCGACAGCCTGGAGGTCATCCCCGACAGCCTGCGCGAAGCCTTCTCCACCCAGAAGGGGCGCGTGGTCTACGGCGGCGGCGGCATCACCCCGGACGTGAAGATTCCGTCCATTTACCTGAGCAGCTATGCCGCCAAGATGCTGCAGCAGCGGGTGTTCTTCGAGTACGCCGACGCCTACGCCGCGAAGCATCCCGAGCTGAAGGGCAACTTCAACGACTTCCTGAGGAACTACCAGCCCAGCGACGAGATGATCCAGGAACTGGTTGACCTCGCCGAAAGCAAGAAAATCGAATTCGATGAGGAAGGGTTCATCAAGGATCGGGATTTCATCGTGGTGGCCCTGAAGGCGGAGCTGGCCCAGCACTACTGGAACAACCGCCTGTACTACTACCAGGTCCGGGCCACCGGCGACAACCAGATCCGGGACGCCCTGACCATGTTCGGCCAGGCGAAGATCGTATCCGGCCAGTAAATGGCACGGAAGAAGCAGAAAATGCCCGGGCGCGGCGCGCTTCTGCCGCGCCCGGCGTACGAGATAAAATTAATCCCTTAATGTGCTTGACTCATCCGCAGGGAGAAACTATATTAGTTCTATGAAAAAGCCGCTGTATTTCTTTCTCGGATTGGCATTTATCGGGTTTGGAATCACCATTTGGGCCGGATGGCTTTTCCCCAACCTTCCACAAATCGGATATCTCCGGTTTATGATCGGCCTCGTCCTTTTCCTTATGGGTGTTTACCGATGCGCCTTGGCCTTTTTCCCACAGCAGGATCGCGAATCCCGGCGGGAGCGCTATCACTCAGGACGGGGATTACGGTAATCAGCTTGCTTCTGATCCTGGCTTCCCTGGCGGGATGCGGGAAGAAAGACGCCGCTGATACCAGCACCCCCACCCGGGGATCCATCGCCGTGTACGCCTCGCCCTCCATCACCGAAATCGTGCAGAAGGGGGCCGATGCTTTCAACCGGCAGTACCCCGAAGCGAACGTCAATGTCTACCCGGTCAATTCCCGGGCCATCGTGGATTCCCTGATTAACGGACGCACCAATTGGGCTTACCTGGACCGCAGCCTGTCCGAAGAAGAATCGCTGGCCGTTACGAATACCCGCGATCACGTCTATTCCTTCCTCCTGGGCAGCACCGTCGCCACCTGGATCGTCCACCCCGACAATCCCCTGGTTACCCTGGATTCCCTGCAGATCCTCCGGATTCTGACCGGCGAGATCACGTCCTGGAAATCCGTGGGCGGCGGGGGCGGGGACATCAATGTTTACCTGCCGCCCCTGGGCGACGGCGCCTGGATGTCGCTGGTCCATTTCTACGGCATCCAGAACCTCAACGAGGTCAACGCCCACTACTGGCCCACGGACAGCTTGGTCATGGCCAACGTGGCACAGGATCGGCAGGGGCTGGGACTGGTGGGATTTCAGGTGATTGACCGTCCGGGAATCAAGAAAGTCAAGTGGAGGAACCCCCTGCTGGCGGACCCGGTCCCGGCCAACATCGGAACCCTGCAGCAGGGCCGCTACCCCTTCCAGGTGCGCCTGAAGTACTACACCATCGCCGAGCGCACCGACCTGGCCGCGGGCTTCCTCTCCTTCATGGCCGCCAATCCCGGCCAGAAGATTCTGGCCGATAACGGGTTTCTCCCGGCCCAGGTGCCCGTGCGCATCGTGAATCTCACGCAATGAAGGGATCAAAAAAAAATGCTTGCGAGTATATTCATTGAGAGCGTAAATTAGTATTTTAAGATCTTGTGAAACAAATAACGACCAAACCTCAAAAAGACGAACTCATCGGCTGAAGTTCTATGTGGATAAAGACCATTCTTAAACACCTGCTCGTTCTCACTCTGATGGTAGGTTGCTCTTCGCCGGCGCTGGTGGCCAAGGACCGGGAGCCGAAGAACGGCTGGAAGGCTTTCCAGGAAAACCGTTACGACGTGGCCCTGCAGGAGGCCCAGGCGGTGCTGAGCTCCAAGCCGGGCAACCGGGACGCGCACTGGTTGGCTGCCGAGGCCACGCTGGCCGCCGGCGATACCACCCGTTCGTGGGAGCATTGGCAGGCGGTGCTGGCAGACCAACCGGAGCATCCCCGCGCCGTGCTCAATGCCACCGACATTTTAATCGAGCGGGGCGACCTGGACCAGGCCCAGACCATCCTGGATCGGGCCCTGTCCGAGGCCAAGAAGCCTGACCTGCCTGAATACCTCTACAGCCAGGGAGTGCTGCTGGCCGCCCAGGGCAATGACAGCGAAGCCATGGTCCGGCTCTCCCAGGCGGTGGACAAGAACCCCAAGCAGCCGCTGTTCTACATCGCCTTGGGGCGCGTGTACCGGGGCAAGAACGTGAACGTGCTGGCCAAGGACAACTTCCAGAAGGCCATCGAGCTGGATCCCAATGTCGCCAGTTGGCACTTCGACCTGGCTGATATCCATATGGATCTCAAGGAATACAACGAGGCCCTGGAACAGTACAAGATCACCCGCGACCTGGACTCCAACTACCCCAACGTCTACTACCAGATCGGCAAGCTCTATTTCTACGGCCAGAAGTATCAGCAGGCCGTGGATGACATGGAGCAAGCCCTGGCCAACGGCAAGGAACCGAATTTCTTCTTCCACACCATTTATGGGCAGGCCCTGCGGGCCGTGCGGCGCCTGGAAGACGCCCAGAAGCAGTTGGAAAGCGCCTATCAGCTCCGGCCCGACGACGTCGAAACTGCGCGCCTCCTGGCGCAAAACAGCCTCGATCTGCGCCAGTACGACCGTGCCATCAACGCTCTACAGGGCATCATCGCTTCGGATCAGGTAGAATCCGCCGACTACAGCCGCCTGGGCGAAGCCTACTACAACCTGGCCAGCACCGAGGCCGCTGCCAACGCGTACTACGATTCCGCCACCGTATACCTGAAGCAGGGCCTGGAACAGGAGCCGGAGAATCAGCGCCTGCTGTACCTGACCGGCATGGCTTACTTCAACGCCGACCAGTACGATTCGGCCCTGGTGTACCTGAACGACCTGGTGAAAGTGGACAGCACCAACTTCCAGGCCTATTACCGGCTGGGCTACAGCTACCTGAAGAAGGATCAGAACCGGGAAGCCATCCGCTCCCTGCGCCAGGCGCTGGAAGTGGATCCCAGCAGTCTGCCGGCGCGCCTGATGCTGGCCCACACCCTTAGCTTCGTGGATTCCACCCGCGCGGCCAAGCAGGAATTCCGCACTATCCTGGATCAGGATCCCACCAATGGGGATGCCTGGGGCGCGCTGGGCTTCATCTACCTGAAGGAAGCCAGCAATCTTCCGGACAAGACTCCCAGGGAAGAGAAGAAGGCGGCCTGGAACCGCGTCGCGGATCAACTGCGTAAAGCCACCCAGTACTCCTCGAAAAACGCGGCCTATTGGGTAGGCCTGGGCCACGCGCTGTACAGCGCCTATGAATTGGACGAGGCTGAGGCCGCCGCCAAGCGCGCCCTGGCGCTCGACCCGAACAACAAGGATGCTCAAAATATCCTTGAAACCATCAATAAAGTTAGATCAAGAATCAGACAATAACACCTCACACCAGCCCAAACTGGAACGTGACAGTTACACGAGGGAACCATGAAACAGTCGCTCTTCACCGTCATCCTGCTGATAGTCGCGGTGGGTATCTCCTCCATCATCTTCTTCTTCTTCCTTCCGGAGTTCATCACCCGTGGCGGGCCGGTCGTGATCCTGCTCATTACGGTGACCATCATGCTGGTAGCCTACATTGTCGAGCGCATACTCACGCTGAACAAGGCTCGCGGCAAGGCCCCCATCCCCAATTTTTACCGCTCCTTCATCATCGCGGTCAAGGATGGCAAGTACGATGAAGCCATGAAGATCTGCGAAAAGCAGCGGGGATCCGCCGCGGCCGTCTTGAAGGCTGGACTGGAAACCTACCAACGCGGCCTGCGCATGAACATGAGCGGGGACAAGAGACTGGCCGAAACCCAGCGCTCCATTGAAGAAGCCCGGTTGCTGGAGGTTCCCTTCCTGGAGCGTAACCTGTTCGCGCTGTCCACCATCGCCTCCGTATCCACCATGCTTGGTCTTCTTGGCACCACCATCGGCATGATCCGCGCCTTCGCCGCCATGGCTCACCAGGGCGCCCCCGACGCCATCCAGTTGGCCACCGGTATTTCCGAAGCTCTGATCAACACCGCCGGCGGTCTGTTCGCCGCCATCGTGGGCATCGTCTCCTACAACATTTTCGTCAACCTGGTGGACTCCTTCAACTACTCGGTGGACGAAGGCGCCTTCATGTTCATGGAGATTATCAAGGAGAAGGAGGCACAGTAATCCATGTCCCGTCCCAAGGTAAAGCGGCTCGCGATCCGCATTGACATGACGCCGATGGTGGACATTGCCTTCCTGCTGCTCATCTTCTTCATGGCCACCACGCAGTTCAAGCCGCCGGAAAGCGTGCCCATAACCCTCCCCAGCTCGCATTCGAGCCTGAAGTTGCCGGAGTCCGACGTCCTGATCATCTCCGTGACCAAGGACAACCAGGTGAATCTGAGTCTCGGTTCTCCCGGTCTGGATGCGGATCTGGGCTTCATGACGCGCACCGACGAAGGGACTCTGAAGCCGGTCAGCTACCTGCCCCAGGAGCTGGGTGATAACATCAAGCGTGCGCGCATGAGAAATCTGAAACTGCGGCTCATCCTGAAGGCGGACAAGGCGGCCGAATACGGCTACGTCGAGGACGTCATGAACGTGCTGCAGAAGAATAATCTGAACCGCTTCAACATGGTTACAGAATTGGAGACGAATTGACATGGGAGCTGTAGATACCCCAGCCGGCGGGTCCCGTGGAGGAAAAGGGAAGAAGCCCAGGATAGCCATCCGCATTGACATGACACCCATGGTGGACATCGCTTTCCTGCTGCTCATCTTCTTCATGGTGACTACCGTCTTCCGTCTGCCGCAGGCCATGGAGATTAATTTGCCTCCCGCGGAATCCGGCGAAGCGGAAGTTAACGAAAAAGACCTGCTCTATCTGCGTGTGGATCCGATGGATTCGCTGTGGTTCAATGTCGGATTCGATAATCCCCAGAGAACCTCCTGGAACGAGCTGCCCGGGTTGTTGGCGCAGCGCAAACAGGTAGCCGGGGAGGATCTGACCATTGTGGCCAAAATCCACCGGAAAGCCAAGTACTCCAACATGGTGGACCTGCTGGACGAATTCAACGTGGCCAAGACCGAACGCTTCTCCATCTTGAAATTCGACAGCTATGACGATTCTCTGCTGGCCTTGCAGGGCCTTGTCATCCAGGGATCGTGAAACGTACCACCGATGCCAGTTAGAGGATAAATTATGACCACCGCAGCATTCCGAATGCCGAATGAAGGGCACCTGGGTGCGTTTGAAGTCCGGCGCTTCCTGAAGAAGTACATGACGGTCGGGCTGGCTGTCTCGGTGCTGGTGCATGTTCTGGCCGTCGGGACCTATTTCTTCGTGCTGTACCTGACCAGCCGCACGCCACCGCCGCCCTCCCGAGTCGTGTACCTGGATCCGTCCAATCTCGCGCCTCCTCCGTCACTGTCCGCCGAAGAGGTGGCTCCGGCGCTGAAGATCGCCGAGCCGCGGCTGGCGCCCCCAGTGGCAGCCATCCCCAAGCCGGTGCCCGAAGAAGTGGCTCCGGAAACCCCCCAGATCATGACCCAAACCCAGCTCCAGGAGGCGCTGGACGACCAGATTGACGAGCTTATGGCGGGCATGGGTGGGACCGGTGAGGGCATCCAGATCGCCGAAGCAATCCCGGATGAGAACGCCATCCCCGAACGTGGCGCATTCGTGGCCTTCGAACAACCGCCGCAACTGGTCAAACGGGTGGATCCCATCTATCCCGCGATCGCCCAGAGCGCCCAGGTCGGCGGTAAAGTCACGGTGCAGTTCTTCGTGGACAAGAAGGGCGACGTGCGCGAACCCAAGGCCATCAAGTCTACGCCTGCGGGCCTGGGATTCGAAGAAGCCGCCGTGGCCGCGGTTGCCCAGTGGAAGTTCACTCCGGCACTGCAGCGGGAAAACCCGGTGGGCGTCTGGGTGGCCCAGGTGATCACCTTCCAGGTGCAGAAGTAGCGACCAGGACGAAGCCGGCGAGGGCGCCTGAAGCACCCACCCGGCCGCCCGGTATAAATATGGCCGTCCAGCCCGACGGGGAGGGACGGCTATATTTTTTTTCACCGCCTCCGGAATCCTGGAACTTTCCTGGAATTTCCGCTGTGAAAAAGGTAACAGCAGGGAGTACAGAGCTTCGAATATACCACCTTTAGTAACCGCTAAAGGAGGCCTCATGAACGGATATGCCGTCCACCAACCGGATCACCGGTGCAGGGACGGCATATTTGTTTTTACGCGCAAAATTTTGCACCGGGTCACGTCCAAATGAGAGGAGGTGCAACCATGACCGCCAGAATCGTCAGTCTGCCGCTGGAAGGGCGCATGGGCGCTTTGGAAATGCAGCAGTTCCTGGAACGCTACCTGTCCATCGGCCTGCTTGTTTCCGTCGCTGTGCACGCCATGCTGATCAGCGCCTGGTATTTGGGCAGTGCACTGACGGAGGGGGAGGTCCCGGTAATCCAGAAGAACGAATACTTCATTGACTTGGGCAGGGTTCCGCCGCCGTCCATCGAACGAATTCTGCCGCGGATCAAAGAGCCGGCCCCGGTGGTCGCGCCGCCGGTCGCCACGGTACCCAAGCCGGTACAGTTTGAAGTACCGTCGGACGCTCCGGCCATTCCCAACCAGAGAGAATTGGAGGACATCCTGAATGCGCCGTTGGACACCGGGCTGCTGGAAGGCCTCGGTGACGGCTCGGCCCTGGTGACGGACATTCCGGAAGAAGAGGGTATCCCCGGGCCCGAAGTCTTCATCCCCCATTCCCAGGAACCGGTGCTGAAGCGCATGGTGCAACCGAATTACCCGGACATCGCCCGCCAGGCCGCCCTGGAAGGAACGGTGACGGTGCAGTTCTATGTGAACCAGAAGGGAATCGTCGAAGAGGTGCGGGTGGCGCGCGCCAACCCTGTGGGGTTGGGCTTCGAAGAAGAGGCGGTCAAGGCGGTGCGGCAGTGGGCCTATATCCCCGCGCTGCAGGGCGACCAGCCCGTAGGCGTCTGGGTGAGCCAGGTTATCCGCTTCAAGGTAAGCAAGTAAAAGGAAAACGTGGCGGGAGAAGAGAAGAGGCTGGGTTTCCCAGCCTCTTCGCGTTATATTCGATAGCCATGCATCCTCACCCTGCCACGCGCAGCTCGTCTTCCAGCAACTGCTTGCGGTAGAGGTGGGCGTAGCGGCCTCCCAGGGCCACCAGTTCGTCGTGGGTGCCCTGTTCCACGATGCGGCCCTCCTCCAGGACGATGAGGTGGTCGGCCCATTGCAGGGTGGAGAGGCGGTGGGCGATGATCAGCACCGTGCGATCTTCCAACTGCGGGCGGATCTTCTGCAGGATCTCCGCTTCGGTGCGGGTGTCCACCGAGGAGAAAGCGTCATCCAGAATGATGATGCGGGGATCGGCGGCCAGGGCGCGGGCCAGGCTGGCGCGCTGCTTCTGGCCCCCCGAGAGGGTGATGCCGCGCTCGCCCACCCAGGTCTCGAACCCCTTGGGAAAGCTTTCCACGTCCCGGGTTAACCCCGCCACGCTGGCCACCTCGCGCAGGCGTTCCGCCGGCAGGTCGGGATCGGCGAACAGGATATTGCGGTCCAGGCGGTCGCTGAACAGAAAGCTTTCCTGCGGTACCATGGCCACGTCGCGGCGCAGGACCTCCAGGGGAATATCCTCGATCTTCACTCCGTCCAGGCGCAGTTCGCCCCCGGTCACCTCGTACAGGCGCGCCGCCAGGCTGACCAGGGTGGACTTTCCCGACCCCACCGGCCCCACGATCCCCAGGCTCGAGCCCGCCGGGACGTCCAGGGTGATATCCTGCAGCACTTCCGCTTCCGTCCCCGGGTAGGTGAAGTTTACGTTGCGAAACTGGATCCGGCCCCGGAGCCACTCGATGGGTTGCCGGGAATCGCGGTCGCGGATCTCCGGCTCCAGGTCCAGGACGGCCTGCAGGCGCTGCATGGAAGCGGTGCCGCGCTGGTACAGGTTCAGCACCCAGCCGACTGCCATCACCGGCCAGCCCAGGTAGGCCACGTAGGCGCTGAAGGCCACGAAATCCCCCAGGCTCATGGTTCCCGCGATGATGGCCCGGCCGCCCAGGTAGAGCACGATGGCCAGGCCGATGCCGAAGGTGGAATAGAAGAAGGGAATAAGCATGGCCTGAAGCTTCACCAACTTCATCGAGGCGTCGATATAGCGGCTGTTTATCTCGTCGAACAGGCGGCTTTCCTCCTCTTCCTGGCAATAGGCCCGCACCACCCGGACCCCGGACAGATGTTCCTGCACCATGGCGTTCAGGTCGCTGTACTTCTCCTGGGAAGCGAGGGAGTACTGGTGGATTTTCTTCGCCAGGATGTAGATCAGCAGGGAGAGGAAAGGGGCCAGGGCCAGCACCGACAACGTCAGGGTGGGGGAGATCACGAACATCAGGGTGAGCGCCAGGATGGCCGTCAGCAGGGTGTCAATGGAGTACATCACCGCCGGGCCGGCGATCATCCTCACCGCTTCGATGTCCGAAGTGGCCCGGGTCATCAGGTCGCCGGTCTGTTGCCGGTCGTAAAAGGAGGGCGAGAGTTTCTGCAGGTGACTGAAGAAGCGGACGCGCAGGTCGAATTCGATGTGGCGGGAGACAGAGACGATAATCCGCCGCATGAAATAGCGGAAGACGCCCGCCACCGCGGCGATAGCCACGAGCAGCCCGGCGTAGAGGTAGATCTTGCGGACGGTCACCCCGGCTTCCAGGTCTTCGATGCCGTACTTCAGGACCCACGGCTCCAACACCCCGACGACGTTGGTGGCCACGATGGCCAGGATGCCCCACAGGAAGGCTTTGCGGTAGGGCCGGGCGAAGGGCAGGAGATAGCGAAAGGTGGAGAGAAAATTCCACTTTCCGGTTTCTCCGGGAAGGGCGGTGCCGCCGCTTCGGGACATCCTCCCGGCGCGCCCGGCGCGAAAACGCATAGACATGTCTTAGGAATGATGGCGATAACGGTAATGGGCCGCGCAGGCGCCCTCTTCCGACACCATGCAGGCGCCGGCGGGGCTTTCGGGGCGGCAGGGGCCCGCGAACAGGGAGCACTCTTCCGGGCGAACGGCGCCACGGATGACGTCTCCGCAGCGGCACCCGGGATGCTCTCGTTCGGCTTCGACCTCCACCGGGATCGCTTCCGCGGCGAATCCGGACCACTCTTCCCGCAGGGCCAGGCCGCTGCCGGGGATGGCGCCCATGCCGCGCCACTGCGCTGCGGTGGAACAAAAGACCCGATCCAGGACTTCCCGCGCCCGGGGATTGCCTTGGGGCCGGGCGGCGCGGAGGTACTGGATTTCGACTTCGGCGCGGCCTTCGCTCACCTGCCGGGCCAGCATCCACAGGCTCTGCAAGAGGTCCAGCGGTTCGAAGCCGGAGACCACACAGGGGATACGGAACTCTTCTGCCAGAAAGTGGAAGGGCGCCGCACCGGTGACGGCAGTGACATGGCCGGGGAGGATCAAGCCGTCCAGGCGCACCTCGCCGGCGCCGGCCAGGGCGCGCAACGCCTGCGGCATGGTTTTCAGGGCGGACAGCATCCGGAAGTTGGCCAGCCCCGCTTCCCGGGCGGAAATCAGGGCCGCGGCCACCGTGGGCGCGGTGGTCTCAAATCCGATGCCCAGGAAGACCGCCGTCCGTTCCGGGTGGGCTCTGGCGACGTCCAGGGCGTCCCGCGGAGAATAGACCGGGCGGATGTCCCCGCCCCGAGCCCGCTCCGCCAGCAGCGTGGAGGATGATCCCGGCACCCGCATCAGGTCCCCGAAGGTCACCACGATAGTGCCGGGGTGGCGCGCCAGGGCCACGGCGCGGTCGAGGTAAGCGTTGGGGGTGACGCAGACCGGACATCCGGGACCGGAGAGCAGGTCCACGGATTCCTGCAGCAGCCCGGGCAGGCCGTAGCGCCACAGGGCCATGGTGTGCCCTCCGCAGACTTCCATGATCCGCACCCGGCGGCCCCTCAGGGCGCCGCGGATTTGCCCCAGCACAGCCTGCGCTTCTCCCGCGCCGCGGAATTCCTCCAGGTACCTCATGGCTGTGGCTCGTCCTCGCCTGCCAGGTCGCGGAACAGTTGCAGGGTCTTCAGGGCTTCCGCCTCATCCAATTTTTCGATGGCGTAGCCGGCGTGTACGATGAGGTAGTCCCCCACCCGCACGTCCGCCAGGAGATCCAGGCCCACCTCGCGGCGCAAGCCGCCCAGCTCCACGACGCCCAGGGGCCCGTTCATTTCCACCAGTTTCATGGGAACGGCCAGGCACATTGCCGGTATCCTTTCTGCCGACGGGTAAAAGACTTGAATTTCATCCATTGAACCGAGCAAAACACCCCCGGGATCCGGGGGCGGTGAAGGGGACGCGTGCCGGGCGTCTCAGGCGGCCGGGGGACGGCCGTCGCCTGTTTCCCGCGGATCGTTGGACGGAGATCCATGACGGAAGATCAAACGGTTGCAGACGGTATAATTGACCAGCGCCCCCAGTCCGATGCCGATCAGGTAGGCCAGCTTGTCCCACATCCCCAGGTAGCTGGTCAGCACGTAGAGGGTGAGTAACTGGGTCATTCCGGCGGTCATCAGGCTGGTAGCGTTGAAGGCCAGCGAACGCATTACCAGGCGCTTCAGGTTGCCGGCGCTGCGGTCACGGAAGGTCCAGTACTCGTTCAGCAGGAAATTACTGACGATGGACAGCTCGATGGCCATGGCGCCGGCCAGCAGGTAGTACACCCCCAGGACGTTATGGAACAGAGCGTAGAACCCCATGTTGACCACGACGCCGGAAGCGCCCACCAGGCCGAACCGGGCGAAGCGCCCCAGGGATTGCAGCGGGCGGTCCGCCGCGTGGCTTGTCGCTCTGTGATTGATGGTTGTCTCCATGTCGTGACGCCGGGAGATAATATACCAAAATTATCCCGCCAAATCAAGCCCCAAGGTCCTTAACCCGTCACGCCGCTGCGGCCTACGGTTCCAGGGTGAAGGGAGGTTGCGTCTCACTCTGCGGTGCCCGTTCCAGGACGATCACCTTGAAGCCGCCCTGCTCGTCCACACTCCTCCGGTAGTTCTCGTTCAGGTAACGGACCTTCCAGGTGTTGCCGGGGGTGGGGGGGGCCCGGTCGTAGCAGCGCAGGATGATGTAACGGGCCGGGAGCATCGCCGGTTCCTGCGCCGGATGAAGGTCCGCTTCCCACCAGGCCTGGAGGTAATTGGCGACGGGGATGGTGGGGTTGGGGACCAGGAGCATGGTGCGCCCGATGGACACGACCGGCTCATCCGCGGGGGTGCGCTCCTTCACCCATTCGGAGACCCCCGCCAGAATCGGATTTTCCCTGCGGCCTTCCTGGTAGTATGGCTGGAACTGCCACAGTTGCGCCAGGCAGAAGAGCGCCACGATCACGGGCCAGCCCAGGCGCCGCCACCGGCCGCCGCCGGCGGGAAAGATTTCGGTCAGCGCGAAGGCTGCCAGGAGGATCATTGCGGCGATCACGGGATAGTAGTAATGCGGTGAGCGCATGTGCTGCACCGAAACCAAGGCGAAGGTAAAAAAGTACCACAGCGCCAGGAACAGGACCGCTCCCGGCCTCTTCCGCAGGCCCAGGAGAAAACCCAATCCTGCCAGAATCACGATCTCCGGCATGTGCTTACCGTAATAGCGCACGAATCCGAATATCGGGAATCCGTTAGAGCTTTCACCCACCATGTCCAACCGCTGGGTGGAATGTTCCTGCCAGGTGCGGAGAAACAGGTCCGGGTTCAAGCTGTAGAACAGGCCGTACCCCGCCGCAGCCAGTCCCACCCCCAGGCCCAGGGCCGCCCACGGCGATTCCGCCAGCCGGCCGCGCAGCACGCGCCAGTCCGGGGCGGCTTCGCGGTAGAGCCACAGGGACAGAACCAGCGCCGGAATGACCGCCAGGGCGTTGGCTTTCACCAGCAGAGCGGCAGCCAGGAACAGCCCGCTGATCCACACCCGCCGGGGATTGGGATGAAACCAGAAGACGACCGTCCCCAGGAGATAGAAGGCGATTTCAGCTTCGAGCACCGCGGTGCGCGAGAAGACGATCATCAAGGCGTTGTAGGCGCACAGCAGGGCGGCCCCCAGAGCAGCTCGCGGCCCGAAGAACCGGTCGCCCAGGCGGAACACCAGGATGATAGTTCCGGCCCCGAACAGCGCCGCCAGACCCCGGGAAAGGACCAGCGAAGGCGAGAGCAGGCCGTACAGAAGGCGCGTGGTCAGGTAGTGCAGCGGGGAGAGGAACATGTGCCCGAAGCCGTAGGCGGTGGGGTCGCCCAACAGCACCGCGTGCTTGGGGCCGAGGTTCCAGAACCCTTCGTCGAAATGGAAGGCGGGAAACTGGAGCAGTTGTATGGAACGCAGAATCAGGGCCGGCAGAAAGATCAACAGGAGGCCGCCGGCGCCGGTTCCGGTTATCGGATTAACACGCGTCCGCATGCTTTCCTTGGATGGGTGAACTTGCCGTTTTCATTTCAGAACGGTTTCGGCCGCCGGGGCGTCGCGTTCCCAGACCACTGTCGAGCCGAAATTGTGGGTGAGGGTGAATCCCTTGAAGTAGGACATCCCTCGATCCATGCGCTCGGAGGTCGGGCGTCTTTCCAGGTTCCACCATACGATGTAGCGTCTCATGGAGCGCATCAGCTCCAGGTCGGCCCCATCTCCCCAGATGGCCGTGGTGTACCCCAGTGGAGGACAGATGGTGGGGCCGGCGACGAACATGGCCGCCTCGTATGTGGTGAACACCGGCTCACCCGGTTCCAGCAGGGGGGTGACGTAAGCGCCCGCCGCGATGATGCCGGGATTTCTTTGCACCCCTTCCCGGTAGGCCGGCGCCAGCTTCACCATCTGGTCCAGGCAGAGCAGGAGCACCGCTGCGGCCAGTAGCGCCTTCCACAGCCGGGTGGATCGTGACGGAATGATCTCCGTCAGCGCCAGCGCGGCCAGGATGGCCAAGGCGGGGATGAAGGAGAAATAGTACCGTTCCGGCCGGTATTCCTGCAGGGAAATCATCGCGAAGAAGGCCAGCGGCCATGCCACCATCAGCACCATGCCCGGACGGCGGCGCCACAATCCCAACACCAACCCCACGACCGACAGGCCCACCATGGCGGGGAACTGGCGGATGAAGATCGAGACGAAGTGGAAGTAGCTGCGCCACTCCACGGCCTCCCCCACGCGGCCCATTTCCGTGCGCTTCACGCTGTGGGCCATCCACACCCGGGTGAAGATTTCGGGATCCACCCGGGAAATGGCGAGGTAACCCGCCAGGGTCAGCACCGCGGCCAGACCCAGGGCGAACCATTGGCCCCGCGACAGCCGCAGGCTCAGTTTCACCGGCTTGACCGTGCTCAAGACCTGGCCCGCGATCAGGGCGGGAACGATGGCCAGGGCCAGCGCCTTGACCAGCAGACTGAAGCCCAGAAACAGTCCCGCCAGCCAGACTCTCCCCGGCCGGGGGTGAAACCAGAAATAGGTGGCCGCCAGAATGAAGAAGATGACTTCCTGCTCCAGCAACGCCATGCGTGAACTGGGGATCATCACGGAATTGTAGGCCACCAGCAGGGCAGCCAGGAGGGCGGTGCGTTCGCCCCAGAAGCGCCGGGCGATCAACCAGGTCAGGAGGATGTTTCCCGTCCCGTACGCGGCGCTGAGCAGCCGCGACAGGGCCAGGGAAGGCTCGAACAGCCAGTACAGCGCCACGGTGGTGGCGTAATGGAAGGGCGAAAGGAAAATGTGCCCGATATTGTAGGCCAGCGGGTTGCCCAGCAGCAGGGCATGCTTGGGGCCGACGCTCCACATCCCCTCATCTACGTAGACGCCGGGGAAGCGCAGGGGATCGGCAAGGCGAATTACGATGGCGGGAAGACAGCACAGCAGCAGGATCAGAAAGGAGTGGCGGTAACTCTCCTTGGAGGAGGCGTTCAGCGAAGGTTCCGATTCCCGTTTCCCCAGGTCGGCGAGCACAGGCATTCCATCCCAGATAGTCCGTAATTGCGTGTTTTAATTTACGCTTATAAATATCCCATTGCAAGCCCAAAGCCGGATTTTTGCATCCCAAAAAGAACCAGGGGGCATCGGCCTGGCACATCGGCGGATGCTCCCCTGGTGAATTGCGCTTGCGGGGTAGGAGGAAGTTACTTCTTGCTGGGCAGAATCTTGAAGACTTCCGTGCCGCCCTTGGGCTTGCACAGATCGCAGATGGCCTTGCCCTTAATGGCATGGCGGCCGTTCTTCAGCACGATTTCCTTCACATCGCTCAGTTCGCGCGTCTGCTTGCAGCGCACGCAAAACCCCTTGACTGCGTCGGCCATGAGGGGACCTCCTTTCAGAGAAGATTGGACCTGGACCTGGAAGGGTTGGCTTTCAGTCCCGGACAGCAAATTCATTTCGCGCTAATATAGTTCGGCGAAAAGATATATGCAAGCAAAAAATTAAGAATTTAAAGAAATTCAGTTTTGCTAAACATCTAAAACATCGCTTCTTAGCTCTTTTCTTGCCGGTATCGCCCCTCCAGGGAAATAATTCAAGGCGGAAGCAAGCTTATTTTTCGGAGAGTTCCAGGTGCCCGGCCGATGGTTTCAGCATCTCCCGGGCCAGGTACTGACCGGTGTAGGAGTGGAGCATCAGGGCTACTTCATCGGGCGTGCCGGTGGCGATGATGCGCCCCCCTTTCTCGCCTCCTTCCGGCCCCAGGTCCACCAGGTGGTCGGCGGTCTTGATCACGTCCAGGTTATGCTCGATGACCAGCACCGTGTTGCCCTTGTCCACCAGTTCCTGCAGGACCGACAGCAGCATGCGGATGTCGGCGAAGTGGAGCCCGGTGGTGGGCTCGTCCAGGATATAGAGGGTGTTGCCGGTCTGCACCTTGGACAGTTCGGTGGCCAGCTTCACCCGCTGGGCTTCGCCCCCCGACAGGGTGGTGGCCTGCTGCCCCAGGTGGATATAGCCCAGGCCCACCCGCACCAGGGTCTCCAGCTTGCGCCGGATGACGGGAATGGCGGTGAAGAAATCCAGCGCTTCCTGGGCGGTCATGTCCAGCACATCGGCAATGGTCTTCCCCTTGAAC
>QZKQ01000091.1 GCA_003599535.1 Candidatus Zixiibacteriota bacterium
AAGGCAGCCCTCTAGACTTTAGTCCCGGGCCAAGCTGGATGCCTCATCATGGTCATAAAGTAATTGATATGCTAACTGCCCAGGCCGTGGTGGCATGCTTCTGGTTCCCGGAGGGCGGGGAGAGGGATTGGGGTCCTCGATTCTTGAGGCCCTGACCACGACCTCCGGCCCACGCCTCGGCCCTCCGGGAAACGAAGCATGGGGGTGATGACGCCCGGGGGGAGCATGCTTCGTCTCCCGACCGTCAAGCGTCGCGGCCGTGAACCCGTGCCGTGGCGATCGGGGGCCACCACGCAGTGGCCCCTGCGGGGGAAGCATGCCACCACAGCATGTAGTTCAGTATTTAGTCGATAACCGTAAACGGGGCTTCCGATTGGGTGTAGGGCGGACGAAGCGGCGGAGCGCCTCCTTCGGCGTGTATGCCTCCCACTAATCCGCCACACTCCAAGCCTATGCGCCGCCGTCCCTGCCGCCTCACACCTGTGACCCCACCCAGGCCGTCTCCCGGCGTCCCGCGCGGTGATTGGCCCAGCGCGCCAGGGTGAAGAGGTAGTCCGACAGGCGGTTGGCGTAGCGCACCGCCTCGGGATTGACCGCCCCTTCGGTCTGCGCCAGTTCCACCAGCAGGCGTTCAGCCCGGCGGCTGACGGTGCGGGTCACATGCAGCGCCGCCCCGGCCGGCGACCCCCCCGGGAGAATGAAGTGGGTCAGCGTCTCCAGGTCTCCGTCCATGCGGTCAATCTCCCGTTCCAGCGCCTCCACCTGGTCGGGGCGGGTGCGGGGGAGATAGGGGTTGGGGGTTTCATCCGGCTCACGGCGGGCAGCCACATCGCTGCACAGGGCATGCAGTTCTGGCTGCAGCCGGGCCAGCGCCGCTTCCACTTCCGGGTCCGGATTCAGGGCCCGCACATAGCCGATCCAACTGTTCAATTCGTCGAAGGTGCCGTAGGTCTGGACGCGCAGGTCGTACTTGGGCACCCGCCCCCCCTTCAGCAGGCTGGTTTCGCCCTGGTCCCCCGTGCGGGTGTAGATTTTCATGCCATTCCTCTTCACGAGAATGTCAATTCGTGTAAATTTCCGTTGATTCCGCCGTCCCGGTTGTCGTACATTGTACGCATCAGATAACCGGCCGCGCGGGCCGCGCGCGACCTTTTTATCACCGCCAAGCCTTATAACCATGAAATCCAACGCGAGAGACACCATGCGCTGTGTGTGAGATACCCGGATGATCCGCCGAGCGCGGATCTTCTACCGGACCGGTCCGGCGGCGCAGGGAAAGGAGGTACGCCTCTAAGCTCTCGCGCTCCCTCCCCCCTTGCCCGCCCGGAATCCGTCTGACCTCTCCGCCGCAGCGCCTCCAACCCACCCAACCCTGGAGGACCGATGCAACATACTAATGTGACCTTGAGTGACGTCAACGCCGTGTACGACGGCGCCGAAGGACTGCTCTGGGAATTGATCATGGGCGAGCAGATCCACATCGGCGGATTCGCTTCGTCCAAAAAACTGGCCGACGCCGCCGGGATCAAGGCCGGGATGAAAGGACTGGACCTGTGCAGCGCCCTGGGTGCCGGCTGCCGCTTCCTGGTCAAGCACTACGGCGTTACCATGTGCGGCCTGGACGCGACCATGACCATGCACGAGAAGGCCGAAGAGCGCGCCCTGGCGGAAGGCCTGGCCGACAGGATTCAATTCCGGATGGGGGACGTCACCGAAATCCCCTGGCCGGACAACACCTTCGACTTCGTATGGGGCGAAGATGCCTGGTGCTACGTGGTGGATAAGAGTAAGCTGATTTCCGAAGCGGCCCGCGTCCTGAAGCCCGGCGGCCTCCTGGTTTTCACCGACTGGATCGAAGGTCCGGCCGGCCTGACCGAGGTGGAAGCCGGCCGCATCAACACCTTCATGAAGTTCCCCTATATGGAAAGCGTGCCGGGCTATCGCCGCTTGATGGAATCGGCCGGCCTGCAGGTCGTTTCCGCGGAAGCCGACTCGGACACTTTCGCCCGGCATGTGGACCTGTACCTGAACATGCTGACCATGCAGTTGACCTACGACGCCTTAAAGCTCATCGGCGACAACCTGGAACTGTTCCAGGCCATGGGCGGGGAGATGGTCAACATGGGCCAGGCGGCCCGGGCGGGAAAGATCGCCCAGGGACGGTTCATCGCCCGGAAATAGCACTCAGTAGACAGCCAAAAACAGACAGGGCGGCCGGAGGCCGCCCCGTTCTCTTTCTCGCCTCTCGGATCTACTTTATCAGCGCCAGTCCATCCGGGGACGGATTTCTTCTACGCAAGGGGTTACTTCAGAAGAATCAACTTCTGCACCTGGACGAAGCTCCCCGCCTCCATCCTTACCAGGTACACCCCTGAAGTCAGCCCCGTGCCGTCGAACGCCATCTCGTGTACGCCTGAATCCCGCCACCCGTCCACCAGCGTCGCCACCTCACGGCCGGCCGTGTCGTAGACCCGGAGGCTGACCAGGCCGGGAGCCGGGAGCCGGTAGCCGACAGCCGTTTCCGGGTTGAACGGATTGGGGTGGGGAGGGGACAGGGCGAAGGCGCCAGGCGGGCCGGCGCCGGTCCCGCCGGGGAGGCCCAGGGGCTGGCTGTAGCGGATGGTCAGATAATCGTACCGGGGATCGTACACGTGAAAAGCCGCAGCGCTGCGTCCGGTGACGAACACATTTCCGGCGCCATCGGCGACGATATCGCAGGGTATATCCGTATTGTTGACGGCGGAGTTGTTGTACTGCATCACCCAGCATACTTCGCCGGCGGAGTTCAGTTTGACCGTGGTGTAATCATCGTAGGTCGCCGCGCCGCAGTAAGAATATCCCGCGAGGTAGACATTGCCATCGGGATCCATCGTCATCGCCTGCGCCTCATCACTCGATTCCGGAGAAGGGCTGGAATAGGTGGCCGCCCACTGCTGTAAGCCGTCCGTGTTGTACTTAATGACAGCATAATCAGGATAATAGGTATAGGGTGGAACATAGGCAGTGCCACCGGCCAGAATGTTGCCCTCTCCATCCAGCGCCAGTGCCCGGGGTTCATCCAGCCCCCCCGGGGATTGATATTCCGCCGACCAGAGTACCGCGCCCGCCGAGGAAAATTTCACCAAAGAATAGCGGGTCAGGAGGGAAACGTTGGATTGAGTGCATCCCAGGACCACGATACTGCCATCCGCCGCGACGGCCAAGTCCACCATTTCATTGTCTCCGTCGCCCGTATCATCCCAGGTGGCTTCCCACACCAAGTCGCCATCCGGTCCCAATTTTTTTACCTCCAGAACATATTCCGACCAGTTACCGCCGTGACCGGCCAGGATGAGGTTGTCCCCGGGATCTACGGCAATGTTCTGGAGGTTAAAATCGGCCATCGCGGTGCTGCACGTGGTGGTCCACAGGAGAGACCCATCGGGGGAACGCTTTTCGACCAGCGCTACCGCCTGCCAGGTGGAAGGACTATAATCCGCGCCGGCAAAGATGATATTGTCCTGTGAATCCAGCTCCAGCAGGGCCACCTCCGGGGGGCTGACCAGGTTATTCTGGGTCACCCAGAGTTGCTCGCCGGAAGGGCTGTATTTCACGGTGATACAGGGTGGCGCAGTCGGGCCGTAACTCTTTCCCGTGACGTATACATGACCCTGGGAATCCACTCTCAGGTCCAAGGGAAGGTCCATGCCTCCCTCGCAGTCATAATAGGCGGTCCAAACCGGTTGGCCGGAAAGGTCATACTTGATGGTACAGAAATTCGTCAACTCCGCCTCGGAAACGAAGGCCTCCCCGGTTACGATCACGTGGCCGGAAGGGTCCAACGCCATCCTGCACGGGACGTCGTCCAATCGCGGGTAGCTGTCGTACCTCGCGGTCCACTCCTGAGTCACCGGCTGGCCCCAGACCGCACCGGCCAGAGCCAGCACCAGCCAGCCTGCCGTCAGTATTCGCCCTGTCGCGCGCATCGCTGCCTCCTCGTATTCAGACCAAAGGACGCCCAATCACCGGGATTCTGTGAGCGGAATCCCATTCTCAATATAATCATTTCAGCGGCCATTGTCAAACTATTTTTGCGGTTTTGACATTTTTCTTTTGTCCCCAGCCGGACGGCTCAAAACCGGGAGATCCACCACAAAAAAAAGCAGGCGGCGCCGACCGCGCCGCCCGCGTGACACCCGATGCGGAACCCATTATTTCAGCAGCACGATCCTCCGCGCCTGGGCCCGCCCCGCAGCCTCCAGCCTCACCACGTAGATTCCGCTGGCCAGCCCCGACCCGTCGAACGTCACCTCGTGTACGCCTGAATCCCGCCACCCGTCCACCAGCGTCGCCACCTCCCGGCCGGCCGTGTCGTAGACCCGGAGACTGGCCAGGCCGGGAGCCGGGAGCCGGTAGCCGACAGCCGTAGAGGGGTTAAACGGATTGGGAGAGACGGACAATGCAAACGTTTCGGGAATGGACGCGACGGACCGCCCTCCGAGCTCGCCGGGGAAGGGGTCGCCGGTGCAGGCCCAATTTTCACCCGCCTCCAGCCTCCCGTCCCCCGCTCCTGCCTTGGTGAAGCCAAAGCCGGAGGTGTCCCAGACCACGCCGGGGTAGTCGCCCACGCGAGCCTCGTACCAGTACTGCCCCACCGGAGCCGTCGCGGGGACGGCCTGGGTGCGCAGCCGGGTGACGGCCCCGCCGCCGGGCAGAATCAGCGACAGCGGCCCCAGGGCCGGGCCGAACCAGGTCCCGTTGGGCAGGCGCACCATGACCCAGGCGTCGCAGGCGCAGGTGCTGTCGGATAGATTCACCAGGGTGCAATTGTAATCGAAACTTCCGCCTCCCGCGGGAATGACGAGGGGGGCTCCCACCGGAACCAGGGAAACGGTCGCCAGGGCCGGCCCCGGGGGCCAAGGCACGGTCGAGGTGTTGCGGGCGTCGCGGCGGAATTCCGGCCAGGGGAGCTGGTCCGGGCGGTAGGTGCCGGCGCCCATGTCCCAGCAATAGACCCAGGTGTCGTTGCAGCCCAGGACCATCTCCAGGTGGTTGTCCAGATCCAGGTCGGCCAGCAGGGGCGACGAGTAGACGGTGTAGGTCGGCTGGGTCAGGGGGAAACCCGCGGCGGGGGTGCCGTCCAGGTTCCAGCCGTAGACGTCGCCGGTGTTGCAGCCGACCACGATTTCGTACTCGTCGTCGCCGTCAATGCACCCTACGGAGGCCGAGGAGATGACGGTGTAGGCGGTGATTTGAGGCCAGCCGGCCATCTGGCTGCCGTCCAGCTTGTAGATGCGGACCTGGGAATCATTCATCCCCACGATGATTTCCAGGGAGGGATCCAGGTCCAGGTTGACCACCGTGGGGCAGGACTGCAGGCTGTACCCGGCGTCGAGGGGCCAGCCCGGCAGGTAGACGCCGGTGTGGTGCATCACGTGCAGGTAACCGGAACGGTCCCCCACCACGATCTCCAGGTCGCCGTCGGCGTCTACGTCGGCCAGGGTGGGCGAAGAATTCGAGCCGATGGCGTTGGCGAAGAGCTGGGGGAAACCGGGCATGTTGGTTCCATTGCCTTCCAGGGCGTAGAGGTGGTACTGGCTGTTGTCCGCGGTAATGACGATCTCGTCCCCGCCGTCGCCGTCCAGGTCGCCCACGGCGGGCGAGGAGCGCACCACGTAGGGGGTGGGGTAGGGGAAACCGGGGCAGACCGTGCCGTCGTGGTTGGCCGCGTAGATGCCGCCGGAATTGTCCCCCCAGACGATTTCCATGTAGCCGTCGCCGTCAATGTCCCCCAGGGCCGGAGTGCTGAAGATCATGAAGCCGGACTGGAAGGGCCAGCCGGGGAAGTCGCTGCCGTCCGGTTCGAAGACGTACATCCAGCCGTCGAAGTTGCCCACGATGATTTCCAGGATCCCGTCGCCGTTCAGGTCATGCACTGCCGGAGAAGAGCAGATGTTGGCGTAGGGATCGGGCCACAGCGCCGGCCCCATGTACTGCGGCCAGCCGGCCATGACCGTCCCGTCGTGATTGAAGACGTAGAGGTGGCCGTCCTGGGAAGAGACCACCACTTCCAGTTGCGGATCACCGTCCAGGTTGGCCGCGGTGGCCGATTGCGATACGGAAAATCCGGTCTCCATCACCGGTTGGGCCTGGGACAGGGCCGTCAACAGCAGCACGCCGCAGAAAATACCTGTCGCTCTCATGTCCATCCTCATGGATTTATGGAGATATGGTGGAGGTTTCCGCGATGCCTCCCAGCCGCTTCGCCAGTTCACCGGCGATGATCGCGTATCCCTTCCCATTGGGGTGGCCGTCCTGGTTGGAAGGGTAGATGGCTTCGCCGCGCCGGACCGCCGCGGCCATCTCCGGCAGGGGATCCACCCAGGGCAGGCCCAGGGAATCGCAGCGAGCGACCACCGCCCGGCGTACCGCCTCTTCCGCGGCGATCAGGGCCGGAAAAGCTTCATGCCGGGCCGGCACGACGCCGGGCAGCCCGGCCGCGTAGACGCTTTCCTTGGTGGGGATCAGCAACACCACCAGGCGGACTCCGTGATTGCGGCAAACCCCGGCGATGCGGTCCAGAAAGCCTTGGGTAAGCCTCCAGCCTTCGGCAATTTCAGGAATGCTCGTGTCCAGCACTTCCAGGCGCATCGCAGGCGTGAACCCGGTGCGGATGCCGACCGTCTTATCATCCACGACCAATGCTTGATCGGCGGAACCGCGCAGCTTCATTTCCAGAAAACGCAACTGTCCTGCCAGGTGGAAGCTGAACAGGCGGTAGAGCACGCTGTGCCGGCCCAGCCACAACCGCGGACCCTGCAGAAAGTGCGGCGCTTCCGCCGTGGTATCCGGAGGAGCGGGGGTGAAGGCGGGGTCCCGCAGGTGCGCCCAGGCCGGATAGCGGTAGACCATCTCGAAGGCGTCCCCCAGGTCATTCCCGAAGTAGAAGCCCAGGATGACCACGGAGGGGTGCAGCGTTAATCCTCGGGTTTCCAGCAGGTGGGCGTACTGCGCCGGGCCGTACCCGCCCAGGGCCAAGTTGTATACCCGGCGGCCGGTCAGCCGCTGCAACTGGGCCGGCCAGGATCGGGTCCCGGGGGCCGCCACGCCGTAGGTCTGCGAATCCCCCAAGGCGAGGATATCGGCGCTGCCGGGCACCTCGGGGTTGCGGAAGCCCCAGGCATCGTGCCCGGCGGAATGGGGCTTCACGCGGTGCTTCAGAACTTCGTCCGGGACCAGTTCCACGGAGAGGTAATCGCCCGGGTTCAGCGCCAGGCGCAGGAAACCTTCCGCCAGGACCAGGGAGAGCAGGAGCGAGAGTAGAAGCAGCAGCGGCCCGGCCAGCCGCCCGCCCCACCGTGATTTTAATGCCATGGTAATTCCGAATGAACCGCTGCGCGCCGTGCGGGGGTTCTACAGGTTTCCGGGTGATGGTTACCCGGCTTAATACGCCATTATTCCATTGCTGCCGGCCGGGGCCGGCCGTAGGGGCAAAGCGTCTGCCGGGAGCAGGTTTCGCCTCCTCGCCAGAACACCAGGACTACTCCTTACAAGTAGAACAAGTTTCTCATACGCGTCACCCATGGTCACAATATACGGCATTTCTCAGGAATTGTCAAGCGCAATGTTGGGCGCAGAATGATTTTTTGGGGAAATGACGGTGGGGGCCGTGTAGGGGCGAAGCATTTGCGCACCGGGCCACCCCACGTTGGAGAAATCCGGGTGCGGCAGGTGTAGGGACGATGCATTGGCCTTGTGGGGCCCTCGTTCGTAAACTTGGCGAGTGAGTCCATCGGAGAGCAGCATCGCCTGACACGGGGGCAAATGCTTCGCCCTGGACCGGGTTCAGCCGCCTGCCAGGATAGGGCGAAGCATCTGCGCATCGGGTCGGATAGTGCTGCCTTCGGGAGGGGATGACGCCGGGGCCATCTGCGGTGGCCTCTTCTAAGGCAGATGCATCTCCCCTACACCCCCATACCCACCGGCAGGGACGCCGGCGCCACCCTCTGACAGCCGAGAGCCGGAAAATTGCTTCCGGCTGATGATGCACGGCGATCCGGGTTGAAAATTATCCAAGGATTCATTGACTTTGCGGCAAACCGGGTGTATATTAAAGGACAAAAAGAAAACCGGCGCGCTGGCAAACGATCAGTTCCGGGCGGCGCCGCGAGGATGCTTCGGGATTTCCGGTGAAACCAAGCCGCTTCTACTATCTGGCCCCGGACGCCCGGCAGCGGGTGGACGAGGTTCTGGAGCGTTTCGCGCAGCGGGCCCCAATCGGGGACCTGTGGGAAGCGCTGTGCCGCGAGTTGCCGGTGGACCGGCAGGCGGCCACCTCCCTGCAGGCGCGGGTCGAGGGGATGAGCTATGCCGCGGAATACCTGTGGAATGCGGCCCTGCAGGCCGGCGCCCAAGTCTATGGCGGGGATTTCGACCGTCAGCAGTTGCGCCATTCGGTGCAGGACGTCATGCCCATCACCCACTACCATTACAAGGTGGGATCGCGGCTGCCCAAGGCCATCCTGGTGACCCGCCGCGACGCACTGGAAGACCCCGGCACGGCTTTGGCCAAGCTGAAGCAGGACATCGAGGGCCTGGTGGACTTCATCCGCCGGTTGCCGGAACCGCCCGCCGCTCCGCCGCGGGAATCCGGCGCCTGAACCGCCGGGATCATCCCGCAGTATAATGGACGAGCGTTCGACCGATCCGGTCTTCCCGCGGGTCGGTTTTTCGCTCCCGTTCCCGCGAGTCCGCGGATTTTTGTTGATTTCGCGGGATGAATTGGGTATATTTCCTGTTCTATAACCATAATGGCAAACGAGGTTGCGTCAGGCCCTAGCCGCGAGACCGGAGCCAGTTTCGGCTGCGATGAACGGATCCACTATTCTGGGCTGATCGCGGCGAGACCTGACGCCTCGGCGAACCTCAGTTGCCATTACACGTAACCACCCGGAGGCGGCGGGAAAGCCTTCTCGCGCCGTTCCGGGTCATCCCAACTTTCCCACGCACATTGTCTGCACCTGAACATACCGCTTTGATCCAGTTGGCGCACGGAGCCGGTGGTCGGCTGTCGCGCCAACTGGCCGGGGAATTCGCCCGGATTTTCGCCAACCGGCTGCTGGAACCGCTGGCCGACGCCGCGGTTATTCCCCTTGCCGGAGGCCGCCTGGCCTTCACCACGGATTCCCACGTGGTCAGTCCGCTGTTTTTTCCCGGGGGCGACATTGGCCGCCTGGCGGTCAGCGGCACGGTCAACGACCTGGCCGTGATGGGTGCCCGGCCGCTGTACCTCTCCTGCGGCTTGATTATCGAGGAGGGCTTCTCCCGCACCGATTTCGACCGGGTGATCCGATCACTGGCGGACACGGCCGCTGAGGCCGGAGTGCAGATCGTCACCGGGGACACCAAGGTGGTGCAGCGGGGCAAGGGGGACGGGATCTTCATCAACACCTCGGGGCTGGGCGTGATCGAGCCGGGCCGCGACCTCTGCCCGGAGCCGCCCGGACCCGGCGACGTGGTGCTCCTGAGCGGAAGCCTGGGAGACCACGCCGCGGCCATCCTGACGGCCCGGGAAGGGCTGCGCTTCGAAGGCGACCTGGCCAGCGACTGCGCCCCCCTGGGTGGGATGCTGGGCGGGCTGCTGGAAACCTGCCGCGGGGTCAAGTGGATGCGCGACCCCACCCGGGGCGGACTGGCGGCAGCCTTAAATGAATTCGTCGAAGGCCAGTCCTTCGGCGTGGAGCTGGACGAGACCGCCCTTCCGGTGCGGCCGGAAGTAAAATCGCTATGCGAACTGCTGGGCTTCGACCCGCTGCACCTGGCCAACGAAGGCAAGGCCGTGCTGGTGGTGCAGGCCCCCGCTGCCGACGCCGCCCTGGATGTCCTGCGGGCCCACCCCCTGGGACGCGGAGCCGTCCGAGTGGGAACCCTGACCGACCGGCCGGCGGGTAAGGTCGTGCTGCGCACCCCCATCGGCGGCCGCCGCATCCTGGATCTGCCTGCGGGGGAACTGCTGCCCCGCATCTGCTAAACCGTCCCAGC
This sequence comes from Candidatus Zixiibacteriota bacterium, assembly GCA_003599535.1. Lineage (GTDB taxonomy): Bacteria > Electryoneota > B3-LCP > B3-LCP > B3-LCP > SURF-9. The sequence continues at coordinate 10,021 of QZKQ01000091.1, forward strand.
CATCCTCACAGGCTTTCAAGGATCACCATCATGAATCTGCGCACCGTCCTCACCATCACCCTGGCCTTCATCCTGATCTTGGCCGGTTGCTCCAAGCCGCCCCGGCGCACCGTGACGGCGCCTTCCGGCGGGGATATCGTCGAGCGGGTGCGGGACGCGGCCATCGTGCGGCTGGACGTCCCCGCGTTCTCCCGCCTTAATCCGGACCACCGCGCCGCCGCCTACTACCTGGCCCGGGCGGTGCTGGCCGGCCGCGACATCACGTACGATCAGATCTATCCCCGGCAGACGGAGATCCGGCGCTTCCTGGAGAAGATAGCCCAAAACATTGATTACGGCGCCCCGGACTTCCAGGTGGATCCCTTCCGCGCCACCCTGAAGTCGGCGTGGATCCACGGCGGCTTCTACGACCTGGAGACCGGCCGCAAGGTGCGCTCGGCCATGGGCGAACGGGAACTGACCAACTTGCTGTTCCTGGCCCAGGCCAACAGCGGCGGCGCCCTGGGTGACCTCTACGACGTCAACCTCAAGCGATCCTACATCGTGGACACCCTCATCCACGTGAACCGGGACTTGCGCCTCCCGCTGGCCCCCGCGGCGCCGCAGGACAGCGCCCGAGTGCGCCTTCCGAGCACCTTCTATGATGATGTATCGGTAACGGAGGCAAGGGCCTTTGAAGGGAAATATCCCGCCAATTCGCGGTTGGAAAAGCACGGCGAACGGCTGGTGGAGCGGGTTTACCGCACGGGGGACCTAGAGGCGGCGCCCGGCCCCTTCGCCCGGGAACTGGCCAGGGTGGTGGAAAACCTGGAGGAAGCCCGCCGCTTCCTGCCGTCCAACCGCATCGCCGCGGTGGATCACCTGATCGAGCATCTGCGCAGCGGCAGCCCGGCGGCCTTCGACAGCGCCGCCGCGTTGTTGCGCGGCAGTTCCGCGCCGGTGGATTTCATGCTGGGCTTCACCGACCTGCGGCTGGACCCCCAGCGCCGCAAGGGCCTGTGGACCGGGCTGGCCTTCGTGGCCGATGATTCGGCCCAGCGGCGAATTGATAGGATGCGCGAAGTCCGCGCCTTGCTGGCCGGAGACTTGGTCGTGACCCTGCCCGAAGTGCCCGCCGGCCACCAGATCAAGGCCGTGCAGTTGCTGGCCTACGCCGGGCCGCAGGGCTTGCGGACCCCGGTGGTCTACCCGGATCCTCCAGTTCCCGGGGAGGAGCGGTCTCGCCAGACGCTGGTCTTTACCAACGTGGCCACGGCCCAGGCTCTGGCCCGCGCCCGCTACCTGGAATCCGCCTTCGGATCTCAGGACAGCGCCCTGGTGGTGCGGCACGCCGCCGAAATCGCCTTCGCCCGGGCCGCGCTGACGGCGGTTCTGAGCCTGAATTCAGGCGACCCCTTCGCCGCGAGCGATTCGCTGCGGCCCGAGGATGTGCTGCAAAGCGCCGAAGAGGAACTGATCCTGCTCCTGGCCCTGGGACAGCCGCGGCTGGTTGAGCTGGGATTGCTGTCCGGGCCGGAAGCGCAGAAGGAGGCCTATGCTTCCTTCGTCCGGGAGGCCATGATCAGCCTGGGGCAGACCCGGCCCACGGTGCGCGAAACAGCCCTGCAGGTGATCGCGCATCGGCTGGTCGAGAACGGGACGGTGGCTGTGAATTCCCCGGGAGAAAAGTTCGGGTTCCGCGTGATGGATCCCGAGCAGATGCGCAACCAAATCCGCAATCTGGTGGTTAAAATTCAGGAATTGAAGCGAACCGGCAACCAACAAAGCGCCGCCGAATTCGTCTCTCAGTATAGCCCGCCCCAGAGCCCTGGTTTGAAGGAACAGGTCACCCGGAAACTGGAAGAGATCGACGCCTTCCGGCAGGTGGCTTTCATCCTGCCCTGGCTGGAGGCGCGCGTCAATCCCATGGGCGGCCTGGAAGAGGTCACCCTCGAAGCGCCCGCCGATCTGACCGAACAGATGCTGCGCTGGAGCGATCGGACCGCACTGGAATAAAGGAGGAGAACCATGATCGTCACCACCACACCGAGCGTCGAGGGACGCAAGATCCAGGGCTACCTGGGGGTCGTCACCGGGGAAGCCATCATGGGAGCCAACATCTTCAAGGACCTCTTCGCCACCGTGCGGGATGTGGTGGGCGGCCGCTCCGCCGCCTACGAGAAGGAACTGATCCGCGCCCGGGATATCGCCCTGCAGGAAATGCAGGAACGCGCCATGGCCCTGGGAGCCGACGCCGTGGTGGGTGTGGACCTGGATTATGAAGTCCTGGGCCAGGGCGCTTCCATGCTCATGGTCTCCGTGTCCGGCACCGCCGTCAAACTGGGATAGCAGGAACCCGTGAAAGAGATCCGCGACCTGATTCACCCCGAATATGTCTTCCTGGACCTGACCGGGAAGGACAAGTTCGACGTGATCCACAAAATTATCCTGCAGATGCGGGGCATGCCCGGCCTGCAGGACGCCGGCGTCTTCGAGGAGGAAGTGGTGCGCCGGGAACGGGAAATCCCCACCGGCCTGCAGATGGGCGCCGCCCTGCCCCATGCCCGCTCCCGGGTGGTGGACGAAATCGTCATGGCCTTCGCCCGGCTGAAGCGCGGGGTCAACTTCGGTGCGGGGGACAACGAGCCGGCCCGGCTGGTCTTCCTCTTCGGCGTGCCCAACGACCAGATCAATGATTACCTGAAGCTGATCGCCAAGCTCTGCCGCCTGCTGAAGCAGCCCGACTTCCGCAAGAACCTGATGACGGCCAAGAGCGCCGAAGAGGTCATCCAGCTCCTGTACGACGTGTAGCCCGTTTTCATACCCTCAATTTGCTGGCAAATGAAAAGCGATTCACCCGGGTGGTGAATCGCTTTTGTATTTGCGGCGTATGGGCGTATGCCGGGTTCAATTATTCAACGCCCCGTCATTGATCCATTCCGCGATCATGCCGGTCTGTCCCTCGGTCAGGTAGGGGCCGCCTGGCGGCATCCGCTCCTCTTCCCCGGGAAGCAGCTTCTGATACAGCTCGCTCTCCGCCGCGTTGAAGGGGATGATGACTTCCTCCCCCTCCGCCCCGGCCATCAGGTCGGCCCAACTGGTCAGGTCCAGTCCCGCCTCGGGATTGGGCGGCTTGTGGCAGGCCACGCAGCGGATGGTGAACAGCGGCTGGATATCCGCGGCGTAGCTGACCGGGCCGCTCCCCCCGCCGCTTCCACCGTCGTTGACGGCGCCTTCCGCGATCCATTGTTCGATCAGGTCAACCTGCTGCGGAGTCAGGGATCCGGTTGGAGGCATCAGCGGGGCCACCGTGCCGTTGATCCGCTTGACCAGGTAGCTGCCATTGGGGTCTCCGGCGATGATCACCGGCCCGTGGTTGGCGGAGCTGGAGGTCAGGCCGGCGTAGCTGGTCAGGTCGAGATTGCCGTAGCTGGGCGAGGCCGGGGAGGCGTGGCAGGCCACGCAGTGGGACGTCAGGATCGGCTGGACGTGGTTGACGTAACTGATGGCGCCGCCCGTGCCTCCGCCGCCACCACCGCCCCCGCCACCGCCAGTCCCTGTGCCGGCGTTTTCCAAAGCTCCCTGGACGATCCAGGCCCGGATCAGCTCAACCTGGGACACCATCAGGGCGGGCGACCCGATGGGCATGACGGGGGGATCGGTGCCGTCCAGCCGCCGGACCAGGGGGCTGGCGTCGGGATTGCCCGGGACCACCACCGGAGCGCTGGGCGACTGGGCGTTGATGATGCCGGCGTAACTGCTCAGGTCCAGGTTGGCCGAGGGATTGCCGCCCGAATGGCAGGAGGTGCAGTAGGTCTGAAGGATGGGCAGCACCTCCCGGGCAAAGTTGACGGAATCCACCGCGGAGCCGTTCCCGCCGGTAGGCGCGTTGTCCCCCAGATCCGAGCAGCCCCACAACAGCGCCGCCAGCAGCGCGGCGGCCGCCAGAAAGTACATCCGATTCATTTCGCCTCTCCCCAGAAATCCACGGTGATGTTCTGCACATCGTCCAGCCGCATGATCAGGAACTGCGGCCGGGGGATGTTGTATTCGGATAGCTTGACCTGGAAATTACCCGCCACACGCATGCGCCGGCGGCCTCCCTCTTCCTGGTAGGTGACTTCCACCGGCACCTGGATCTGTCGGGTGACGCCGTGCAGGGTGAAGACCCCCGGCACCTCGAACTTGCGCGTCTGCCCGGCGGCCAGGGCGCCGTCGGCGGTGAAGGAGTCTATGGTGAAGCGGATCTCAGGGTATTGGTCGGTATGCAGGTGGTTGTCCCGCATGTGGCCGTCCCGGGTGCTGTTGCCGGTCTCGATGGAGGCCGGATCCACGACCACGGCGGCGGATACGCCCGACCCCAGGTTGGCCGGATCCAGGGTGATGGTGCCGCTGACCTGGTCGGTGGTTCCTGTCACGGTTTCCAGGGGCGCCTTGGATTCAAAGCGGATCACCTGGCCTGATCCGGGCGAAACGGTGAAGTTATAGGGATCGGAGGCTGCCGCGGCGGCCAGCGCCAGACCCAGAAGCAGAGCAAGGGCGGTTTTCATGGTACATCCCTCAGTAGAAGACATGGAATTGCAACTCGTATTCGAAGTAGTCATCGCCGCCGCCCGTCTCGAAATCGTGATACCGGACGTTGGGGATCCACTGGAGGAAACCGGTGGGGGTGATCTCCGCGCCGGCGACGAACATGTTCTCAGCCCCGCTGGTGACGTCCAGGTCGGGATCGTAAAAGTCATGCTCCACCTTCAGTAGCAGCCCCTGGCGCAGCAGGAAGGCCAGCTCGGCGAAGGTGACCAGCCGCTCTTCGTTGCGGTCGTGCCAGTCCAGCTCGCCGGTGAAGAAAAAGCGCCCCAGGCCCAGTCCGCCGTAGACGCCGGCCAGGCGGTCATCCACGCCATTGACTTCCCCCAGCCGGCCGGTCAGGCCGATCCACAGGCTGTTCATTTCCCCCAGGTTGAAGCGGTAGTCAGTGCGGGCGGTGATCGCCGGAGCATCGGTGGTGCCCCCGAAGATGGGGCCCATGTTCTTGGTCACGGACAGCCCCAGGAACAGCCGCTGGGGATGGAAACCGACTTCCAATCCGGTCTCCTGCCAGTTGGTGCCCTGCGACCCGAAGGTCAGGTACTGGCGGACGAAAGCCTTGTGGTCAGCCAGGTTCAGGCCGTAGGGGGGGCGGAACCGGCCAATCTTCACGTACCCGTTCCAGGGGAGGATGTGCCCCAGGCCGAAGGCTTCGAAGCCGGAGTACAACCCCTTCGACAGCAGAAAGGTCCAGGTCGAGTCGAGATTGTAGATCAGGTACAGGTCGCCCTGCATCTGGTTAAAGCCGGTGGAATCCAGGTCGTCCAGGGCGTAGAAGATGGTGCGGGCGTCGAGGCCGATCTGAATCTGCTCGTTCAGCATGGGATTGACTCGGATCAGCTCGTCCATGGACAGCTTGCTCATGGGCAGATCGCTGTAGGCGAAGAACTGGGCGCCGTACAGGGAGCGAGAGCCGCCGCCGGAAGGATCCACGTGGCACAGAGTGCAGGACATGTTGTACATGACCGAGTACCGGGGAATGCTCCAGGCGGCCGGAAGGCTGAGGGTGAGGGTCAGCAGCAAACAGGAGAACAGGGTGCGCATGAATCCTCCAGAGGGTTGGATATTTGGTACGGAAGGTGAAATACCGGCATTGGCGGCAACGGCAAATAAATTGCAGCAGAATTGCAATGCAAAGCAAGGGTAATTCCGGGAAAGTTTGAGTTCCGACATCTACTGGGGCGATGAAATAGCCGAAACCCGCGGGATGGAGAATCGTTAGAGAGGTAAGAACGGCGCAATGTTGCTCCCGCTCTTCCGGAGGTTTCCATGAGACGCTACCGTTACCCGATCCTGTTGGCTACAGCCCTGATCCTGGGCGGGATACTGCCGGCCGGCGGGCAGGACAAGTTCAAGGAAGGCCTCGCCCCGGGCGGCGACCCCGCCAAGTTCAAGACGGACCGGGAATTCGCCGCCGGTCTGCGGTCGGGCTGGCAGAAGGCGGAACTGTCGCCGGGGCTGATCCCCGACGAGACTCCCAAGCCGGATCGCCCGCCCGTGGCCCCGCGCCCCTCCGCCCCCCCCGACTGGCGCCGCGGCCGGACGGTCACCGTGCCGCCCCCGGCCGTCCGCAGCCCCGCACCGTCCGTTGCCCCCCCGGAAATCGCCTCCCCCGCGAGCTTCACCTTCTTCGAGGCGCCTGTCACCCTGGATCGCGGCGGCCAGGCCGAAATCCCCCTGCCGGCTCCGGTGACTCAATCCGCCATCGCCGCCTGGTGGGAAGCCCAGAGCGCGCTGCCCTACTCCCCGCTGCTGGCCCAGGCGCAGGATTACCGCCATCGGCTGAACCTGAACGACTGGGGGTACGCCCGCCTGCTGTACGACCTGGGGCGGACCCTGCACCGCGGCAATCCCAATTCGGCCGCGCTGTTCGCCGGATTCATGCTGGTGAAGTCCGGGTTCGACGCCCGCGTCGGCTATAATCTCGACCGCATCTTCCTGCTCCTGCCCTGCCAACCTGCCGTTTACCACGCGCCCTTCTACACCTTGGGCGACCGCCGCTACTACCTTGCAACCTTTTCCGGCGGGCCGGAGCCGGCGGGATCGCTGTTCATCTTTCCGGATCGATATCCCGGCGCCGACCGCAGCCTGGACCTGCGCGTGCCCCGCGCCCCCACCCTGGAGAGCGCCTGCCTGGAACGCGCCTTCCGCTTCACCCACCAGGGCCGGGAATATGACTTGGCCGTACGCTGCAACCGCCCGGCCGTGGCCTACTTCCTGGCCTACCCCCAGACCGGTCTGGAGGTGTACTTCGGAGCCCCCTTCACGCCCGAAACTGCCGCGTCGCTGCGCGAGCGGTTCGCTCCCCTGCTGCAGGGCAAGACGGAGGCGGAAGCGGTCTCCCTCCTGCTGAGCTTCGTCCAGAGCCTGCCTTACGCCACCGACCGGCAACGCCTGGGGCGGGAGGACTACTCCTTCCCCGAAGCCGCCCTGGAGGCGCCCGCCGGCGACTGCGAGGACCGCGCCGCGCTCTTCGCCGCGCTGGTGCGGGAACTGACCGGGCTGGAGGTCATCGGGCTGGACTATCCCGGGCACGTGGCCGCCGCGGTACGCTTCAGCGACGACCTGCCGGGCGACACGGTCACCTGGCAGGGGCGACGTTACCTGGTGTGCGATCCCACCTACCTGGACGCCCAGATCGGCCAGGGGCAGCCGCAGTACCGGGGGATGGAACCGAAGGTGATTGGGTAGTCAAGTCCACCGCGGAGAAGGGAATCCAGAAGCCAGAAGAAGAATACAGAATACAGAAGACAGAATACAGAAGACAGAAGAATAGGAGTCAGGAGCCGGGAGTCAGAATATCACCCTGAAAGGGTGGTCTTTTAGTAGCCGTAGGTTTCAACCTACGGAGAACGGATTCCCCACCCTCCTGTGCCACCCTGAAGGGGTGGACCAACATCCGCTCCCTCCGTTCCATCGGCGATTCTGACCGTGAGATTGCTTCGGCCCGCTGAAAACCACGGCCTCGCCACGCCGTGGCCCCTTCGGGGGTGGCGGGGCAGGGGTGGACTTTCCGTAGCCCCGGATTTCAACCCGGGGAGAAGGTGCCCACCTCCCCGTATTACGACCCCGCAGAGGTCGAACCACATCCCCGCCATCCGAGGAATGGGCCGAAGACCATCCGTCCCCTGATGGACGGCGATTCGGAAAAGGTCCATCGGCGCAATCGGTGAAATCACTTTCATTGGCGATTCTGACAATAGGCACAGCAGCAGGATAATCCCGGCTTAATCTGCGAAACAAGAGAGCCTCGCGGCGCAGATCAAGCCGGGGCAGCCCTCCCACTACACCATCGCGCCCGCCTGATTCCCAGCCTCCCTTCGTTTTAAAAAATCCCCAAAAAGACTTGACTTTGCCGCCTCAACTGTATATATTGTATATATACAGTAAATCAGAGCCATGTTGCTACACCTGACCGATACTTCCGCCGAACCGCTGCACCGGCAGATTTCCCGCCAGATCCGGGAGAAGATCCTGGCCGGGGAGCTGCGAGAAGGCGGCGAACTGCCCTCCATCCGGGGGATGGCCGCCGACCAGCGGGTCAGCGTCATCACCGTGCAGCGCGCTTACCAGGACCTGGAGCGCGAGGGGCTGATCTACACCCGCCGGGGGATCGGTATCTTCGTGGCTCGGCTGACGGAGGAGCAGCGCAAACGCCTGGCGGTGGACCGCTTCCGGGAAGCCGCGGGACCGGTGGTGGCCGGGGCGCTGGCCGCCGGGCTGTCCGCCGAAGAGATCACCGCAATCGTGGAGCGCCTTGTATCCTTGAATGGGGAGATGCGATGAATCACGCCTATGCCGTACGGCAACTGCAGAAATCCTACCCCGACTTCTGCCTGGGGCCGCTGGACCTGGATCTGCCACCGGGCCTGGTGCAGGGCTTGGTAGGGCCCAACGGGTCCGGCAAGACCACGCTGCTGCTGTGCATGATGGGTATGGCCACGGTGGACCGAGGGGAGGTGCTCTTTTCCGGGCAGCCGGCTCACCGGAACACCGCCGACTGGAAACGGGACCTGGGCTTCGTCCCAGACGAACCGGCCTTCTTCGAAGGCTGGAGCGGCGCCCGCAACCTGAAGTTCATCTCCCAGTTCTACCCCGATTGGTCGCCCGACCGCGCCGCCGAACTGGCCCGCCGCTTCCAGTTGCCCCTGAACAAGAAGGCCTGGTCGCTCTCCCGGGGCAACCGCACCAAGCTGGCCCTGGTGGCGGCCATGGCCCACCGGCCCCGGCTCTACCTGTTCGACGAGCCCACCGCGGGGCTCGACCCGGTGGTGCGCAGCGAAGTCATGGAAGCGCTGTGGGAGGAGATGGAAGGAGGCGAACGCTCCATCATCTATTCCACCCACCTGATCACCGACCTGCAGCGCTTCGCCGACGAGCTGGTCTTCCTGCGCGACGGGCGGGTGCAACTGCGCACCGACAAGGAATCCCTGGCCGACCGCTGGGGACGCTTGACCTTCCAGGCGGCGCAGGAACCGGCGGGACTGACCGCGGCGGTGGAGATCCGGCGGCAGAACGGCGGCTATCAGGTCATCAGCGCCGATGCCCAGGCCACGCTGAAAGACCTGGCAGGGCGGGGCATCCAAGCGGTCCAGCACAGCCGCTTGAGCATGGAGGACATCGCCGTCTCCATTATGAAGGGAGGCACCGGTGTGGCGGCTGATTAGGGCGGAACTGGCTTACCGGCGGGAGATGATCGCGGTGCTGATGGGCGCCTTCGCCCTGCTGACGGTGGCGACGCTGCTGGCGATGTCGGGGGATCTGCGTCTTAAAGCGGCGGATGATTTTCGCGGCCTGACCACCCTGATGGTCATGCTCCTGGTGGCTCCCGGCATCATCATCCCCATGGCGAGCCAGTGGGATGAAACGAAGGAAAAACGCCTGCGCCTGTTAGCGGCCCTCCCCGTCACGCGAAGGCAGATATCCGCTTCCCGCCTGATCTATCCGGCAGTCGTCACGGCTCTGAATGTGGTCATCCTCCTCCCCCTGGCGGCCGCACGGCTCAACGGTCAGCCGATCCCGCCGCTCTTCTGGCCAGCGCTGGGCGGTATTCTGATCATGCTCCATGAGATCTCCCTGATATTCCACGAGATCCGCTTTCTGTACGGCTGGTGGAAGATTTCCGCCTTCATCCTGTATCTGGTTTTATTGCTGGCGGTCAACTATTTCATCCTGAATTACGATCAGGCCTGGAAGCTGCTGACTTCCTGGAGCGGGATCCTGGTGCTGTATGGCTTCCTGGGCTTGGCCTGCGCTTTGGCCCACCGGATGTTCCTGCGGCGGCCGCAGTATCACACCGAACCGCCAGTGCGGTTCGGCCCCTCGCTCTGGTCGGAATACCTGAGAAGAAACCCAGCGGTTGAAACTTAAAAGGGGAAAACCCATGTGGCGGCTGATTAAGGCGGAACTGGCCTACCGGAAATGGCTGCTGATCATTCTCTTCGCCGTGTTTGCCTATCTCGGCATCAAGATCGGCCTTGCGGACCGGAATGCCACCGTTACCCTGGAACACATGACGGCGTTGCCCGACGCCCAAGCCCAGGCGGAGATGATCCTGGGTATGGCGCAGTTGCCGCTCAGCCTCCTGTTGCTGGCGCCGGGGGTGATCGCTTCGCTGCTGCTCCTGAAGGGGATGTCCCGGGAACGGCGGGTGGGATTTGTGGGGGCTCTGCCGCGGACCCGACAGCAGATCGGTGGGGCTCGGATCGTCTTGCCGGCGATTCTGATGGGCGCCAACCTCCTGCTGCCCTTATGGGTAATCGCCCGGATGCGGGTGAACGGTCTGCCGATGCCGCTGACTCCGACCGTCGCCGTGGGTGGACTGATCCTCTACCTGATCTACTTCTACCTGCTGCAGCATGAAATCCGGTATCACCGCGGCCGCTGGTGGACCGTGGGCCTGGTCCTGACGGGGGGACTGCTGGTGGGATCAGTTCTGGCGCTGCAGTCGCTCCAGGTGGTGAAGTGGTTGGGCTTGACATGGGCCGGATGCCTGATCACTGCCGGCGCGGCGCTGGCGCTGGCCGGACTGGTCTACCGTCTGTTCCTGTTACGGCCCTCGCTGGGCAGCCGGTAATCTCAAGAGCGGATCCCCGGCCGGGGCGGTCCAGCAGGGCCGCCCCGGTCGTGTTTCACGCCGTAAAACCCCATCCCCCCCCAAATTTCTGTTGACTGGGCGCTGTATTTATGTTACATTAGAGGCATCCCGACCATTCAACTGAAGGAATTCGCATGAAGAACCCGGCGCTGCTTCTGTTGATGCCCCTCCTGTTTCCCTTCGCTTCCGCCCTGGCCGTCGTCCCGGTGCAGCCCGGCGTGGAGGTGCCTCCGGCCGTCATCGAGGCGATCCGGGAGCGGGGCGACCAGTCCTACCCCGGCGGCCTGGCCGCCACCATGATCCGCTACGCCGAAGATCGGCGCCTGGCAGTGCAATGGGGCCTGGACGGCGTGGACGACATCTACGCCCATGCCCCCGTACTGGCGGGCAAGTATTCCGATTCCGGCCCGGATCAGTGGCCCATCAGCCAGATGCAGACCCAGCTCTTCGACGGCCCCTGGCCCCCCTACACCATGCGGGAATACTACCAGGAGATCTCTTTTAATCAGTTTCACCTGGACGGTTCGGTGTTCGGCTGGTACACCTCGACCATGACCCAGGCCTACGTGACGGGCAGCAACTACGGGTTGGGGTCCGACGCCCACGTGGGGGAATTCATCGTCGAACTGATCCAGGCGGCCGACCCCTCCACCGATTTCGGGCTGTACGACAACGACGGCCCCGACGGCGTACCCAATTCCGGCGACGATGACCGTATCGTGGACGCGCTGTTCGTGATCCACTACGGCGCCGGAGGGGAAACCGGGGCCCAGAATGTCTGGTCGCACTCCTGGAGCCTGCAGTGGGCTTACGGCGGCTACTACAACACTGGTGACCCTTCGGCTTCCGGCGGGAACATCGCCATCGGGCCCTACATCATCCAGCCGGCGGTCAATTCCGGCGGCGGGATGATCGAGATCGGCGTCTTCTGCCATGAATACGGCCACGCCATCGGTCTGCCCGACCTGTACGACACCGACTACTCCTCCGCCGGAGTGGGATCGTGGTGCCTGATGGGTTCAGGGAGCTGGAATACCCCCTCGCGGCCCGCCCACATGCTGTCCTGGTGCCGCTATAAGATGGGCTGGATCATCCCCACCGACCTGACCGGCACGGTGCCGTGGCTGCACGACCAGGCCATCCCGCCCATCGCGACCAGCGGACAGGCCTTCCGCATGTGGACCAACGGCGCCTACACCACGCAGTATTTCATGGTGGAAAACCGGCGGCGGTTCGGGTCCGATCTACACCTGCCGGGCGAAGGGCTGGCCATCTGGCACGTGGATGAGATGGCCCAGCAAAGCAACGAAATCCACCCCAAGGTGGATATGGAAGAGGCCGACGGCCAGGATCACCTTTACCACGGCATCGGGTCGGGTGACATGGGGGACATTTTCCCCGGCTACAGCAACAACCGCTGGTTCGACGAATACACCTACCCCAGCAGCCGCACGTACTACAACAGCCCCAGCCTGGTAGCGGTGTGGAACGTGTCGGACCCGTCCGACACCATGACGGCCAACCTGGATGCGGTCTATTCCCAGCCCCTGCTGCAATTCCTTTCCACCGGCACGGCTGAAATCACCGGCAACGGCGACGGCCGGCCCGACCCCGGTGAAACCGTATCCCTGTGGTTCAACCTGGAAAACCTCTGGGGCGACGCCGACAGCCTGCAGCTCACCCTGGGCACACCTTCCGGCTGGACCCAGCTTATAGATTCCACCAGCTTCATCCTTGACCTGCTCTCCCACGGCGTCGGCGGCAACCAGGGCGAACCCTTCGTTGTGGCCTTCGCACCGGAAGCGCCCGGCGGAGTGTTCATCCCCTTCACCCTGCAGGTGACCGACGGCGGGGAATACCACCAGGAACTGCCCTGCTCGCTGCAGATCGGGCGAGCCCCCGTCCTCCTGGTGGACGACGACCAGGGCGCCGGATACCAGTCCTACCTGGCCCAGTCCATTTCCGAGGCCGGCGTGTACCACGAAGTCTGGGACGTATCCGCGCTGGGGTCGCCCGGCGACGAGATCCTCTTCTACGAAAACCTCGTGTGGATGACGGGCAACGATTCCCTGAATACGCTGAGCGTTACCGACCAGGCCTCCCTGATCCAGTACCTGGACCAGGGGCGTACCTTGATCCTGACCGGGCAGGGAATCAACGAAGACCTGGGCGGCACGGATTTCTTCCGCGACGTGCTGAAGTGCGACCCGGACCAGGACGATGAGAACCAGGTCCTGTGCAGCGGCGTCACCTCCAATTGGGTCACCTCGGGCATGAGCCTGTTGCTGAACGGCGTCGGCGGAGCCAACAATCAGAATTCCCCCTCGTCCGTTAGCCCCCGGGAACCGGCCTCCTCCCTGTTCAGCTATGCCAACGGGCACATCGCGGGTGTCCACTATCAGGACCCCACCACTCAGGCGAACGTGGTGTACCTGGCCTTCGGGCTGGAAGGCATCGGCGGGCCTCCCGGCTTCACCACCAGCGCGCAGGTGCTGAATTCTCTCTTCATGTGGGCCGGAGCGGTGGCCGTGCCGCCTGCGGCCCCCTCTGCCGCTGCGGCGCCGGCGGACTTCCGTCTGCTCGGAGCGCATCCCAATCCCTTCAACCCGGAAACGGCCATCGGCTACCGGCTACCTGCTCCCGGCTTAATCACTCTCCGGGTCTACGATACTGCCGGCCGGGTAGTGACAACCCTGGTGAACGGCTGGCGGGACGCGGGGGCGCACGAGGTGACCTTCGACGGCGCGGGGCTGGCTTCGGGGGTGTACCTGGTGAGGTTGGAGGCGGGGGATTTTACCCAGACGCAGAAAATCGTGCTGCTGAAATAGTCGTTAGTCGTTGGTCGTTAGTCGTTAGTAGGGGCGGCCCGGCGTGGCCGCCCCTTTTTC
>QZKQ01000039.1 GCA_003599535.1 Candidatus Zixiibacteriota bacterium
CCCCGTTCGCTACTCTCCCCTCCGCCTCGGCCCTCCGGGAAACGAAGCATGTGAGGGAAGCCGTCCGAGGGAGCATGCTTCGTCTCCCGACCGGTAAAGTACCGAGGCCGTGAAGGGGGAGGGAGGCGGTCGGGAGCCACCACGCAGTGGCCCCTGCGGGGGAAGCATGCCACCACATATCAGAGAATCAGTCCAGCAAATTGTTTATGACCATAAACCTACGGCTACTAAAAGGCCACCCCTTCGGGGTGTATTCCTGACTCCTGGCTTCTGGATTCTATATCTGTGTTCATCTGTGTGATTTGTGGCTCAATTCGGATTACCCATGCCTACTGATGCCGACCTTCGGGATGAACTGCTGGACGTCTGCCACCGGCTGCACCGCGCCGGAATGGTGGCGGCCAACGACGGCAACGTCTCGGCCCGCTGCGATGACGGTCACCTGCTGACGTCCGTGACCAACGTGTCCAAGGGGGCCATGACCGCCCGCCACCTGGTGAAGGTGGACCTGTCCGGGCGGGTGCTGGAAGAGGGCAAGCGGCCCAGCTCGGAACTGCCCATGCACCTGGCCATCTACCGCGACCGGCCCGACGTGCGCGCCGTGGTCCACGCCCACCCTCCCTATGCCACCGGGTTCGCCGCCGCCGGGCTGGCCCTGGACAAGTGTGTCCTGCCGGAAATCGTGATGACCCTGGGCAGCGTGCCCCTGGCCGACTACGGCACCCCGTCCACTGAGGAAGTCCCCGAGGCGGTGGTCCGCTGGATTGGCCAGGCCGACGCCCTGCTGCTTTCCAACCACGGCGCGGTGACGGTGGGCGGCACGCTCATGGAGGCGTTCTACCGCATGGAGCGGATCGAGCACTACGCCAAGATTTGCTTCGTCGCCCGGCAGTTGGGCGGGGAACGGGTGCTGACTCCCGACGAGGTGGAGAAGATCTACCGGCTGCGGGAGACGGCCAACGGCAATGGCCGCAACCCCGGCTGCTGGTCCTGCAACCAGTTCATGGCGGACAGTTGCGTGGCCGATGTGTGCGTCAACTTCGCGCCGGGGGAAACCTTCGAGGAGGCCGTCCGGCGGCTGGTGCGGGAGGCGTTGAAATGAAAATCATCATCATCGGCGCGGGGCGGATCGGCACCAACCTGGCCGGCGAGCTGGCGCGGGAAAAGCACAGCGTCGTGGTCATTGATTCCGACCCCGAACGGCTGGAACGGATCAGCCAGTCCATGGACGTGCTGGCCATGGAAGGGGACGGCACGCGGCAGAAACTGCTGCGCGAGGCGGGCATCGCCTCGGCCGACATGGTCATCGCCGTCACCAGTTCCGACGAAGGCAACATCCTGGCCTGCATGATCGCCCGGGAGTACAAGGTCCGAACCAAGATCGCCCGGGTGCGCGACCACGAGTTGTCGGCGCCCGATTCGGTGCTGGCCCCGGAACGCATCGGCATTGACCTGATGATCCATCCCGAACTGGAGGCCGCCCGGGAGATCATCCGCCTGATTCTCCACCCCTCCGCCTTCGACGTGATGGAGTTCTTCGACGGTAAGGTGGAGATCCTGGGGGTGCGGCTGACCCGGGAATCCCCCGCGGTGGGCAAGACTCTACAGGAACTGGGCAGCCAGATGAAGGCGCTGCCCTACCGTGTGGTGGCCATCGCCCGGGGTGACCAGACCCTGATCCCCAAGGGGGACCAGGACCTCCAGGCCGACGACCTGGTGTACGTCATCACCCAGCGGGCGGCCGCCTACGAAGTGTTCAACCTCACCAGCCGGCTGATCAAGGTCACCAACAACCTGATGATCTACGGCGCCAGCCGCGTGGGGCTGCTGGTGGCCCAGGGGCTGGAGGAGGTGCGCCACTTCAATGCCAAGCTGGTGGACCCCAACCCCCTGTACACCCGGCAGGCCGCCCAACGGCTGCGGGAGACCCTGGTGGTGGAAGCCGACGGGCTGGACCTGGACGCCCTGGCGGCCGAAGGGTTGATTGACATGGATGCCTACATCGCCTGTTCCGACGACGACGAGAACAACATCGTGACCTCCCTGGTGGCCCGCCACCTGGGAGTGCCGCGCACCATCACCCTGGTGGATCGGCGGCACTACATGCCCATCATCCGCACCATCGGCTTGGACGTGGCCGTCAACAAGCACGTCCTGACCAGCAACGCCATCCTGAAATACATCCGCCGCGGCAACATCCTGTCGTTCTCCCAGATCCGGGGCATTGATGCCGAGGCGGTGGTCTACTCGGTCGTCCCCAAGGCGCGCATCACCCGCCGCCCCCTGAAGGACCTGGACCTGCCCCGCGACGCCCTGCTGGGGGCGCTACGGCGCAACGGCGACATCCACATCCCCACCGGCGACACCCAGGTGAAGGCCGGTGACGAGGTGATGGTCTTCTCGCTGCCCGGGGCGCGCCGCAAAATTGACTCCTGGTTCGACTAAACGTGAAATTTGCGCCGGTACTGAATTTTCTGGGCACTTTGCTGATCTTCCTGGGCCTGTTCATGCTGTTGCCGCTGGTCTGGGTCTGGTATTACCAGGAGGACCTGTGGCCCCGCTACGTCCTGGCAGCGGCGGTGACGGTGCTGTCCGGCCTGCTGTTGCGCAAGGCCGGCAAGGGGGACAACGTCGTGCAGGTCCGCGAGGGATTCGCCATCGTCACCCTGGGATGGACGGCCATGGCCATCTTCGGCGCCCTGCCCTTCCTGTTTACCGGGGCCATTCCTTCGGTGTCGAACGCGGTGTTCGAATCCATGTCCGGATTTACCACCACCGGGGCCAGCATTCTGACCGACATCGAGGCGCTGCCCAAGAGCGTGCTGTTCTGGCGCAGCTTCACCCACTGGGTGGGGGGCATGGGGATCATCATCTTCTCCCTGGCCATTCTCCCCATCCTGGGCATCGGCGGGATGCAGCTCTACAAGGCCGAAGCTCCCGGCCCCACCAAGGACAAGCTGACCCCCCGGGTGCGCCAGACCGCCGCCCTGCTGTGGGGCGTATACGTGCTGTTTTCCGCCCTGGAGACCGGCCTGCTGATGCTGGCCGGCATGGACCTGTTCGACGCCCTGTGCCACACCTTCGGGACCATGGCCACGGGAGGCTTCAGCACCCGTAACGCCTCCATTGCCGCCTACGATAATCCCTGGATTCACTGGATCATCATCATCTTTATGGTGTTGGCGGGGATCAATTTCGCCTTGCACTACCGGGCCCTGACCGGGCGGGTGCTGGTCTATCCCCGCGATCCCGAATTCCGCTTCTACCTGGCCATGATGGTGGCGGGGACGGTCCTGCTGAGCGCCTCGAGCTGGCGGCACTTCGGATCCCTGGAGCAGGGCCTGCGCGACAGCATCTTCCAGGTCGTCTCCATCACCACCACCACCGGCTACATCACCGCCGACTACGAGCAGTGGCACCCCCTGGCCGTGATCGTCCTGGTCCTGCTCATGTTCATGGGGGGGATGGCGGGGTCCACCGGCGGAGGCATGAAGATGATGCGCATCCTGATCCTGATCAAGCAGGCGCACATCGAGGTCAAGAAATTCATCCATCCCCAGGCGCTCTACCCCCTGCGCATGGGCCGTCGGGTGATCCCCCCCGAGGTGATTACCAACATCCTGGGATTCTTCCTGCTCTACGTGGTCATCTACGTGCTGGGGTCCATGTTCCTGGTGGCCCTGGGGCTGGACCTGGCCACTTCCTTCAGCGCCAGCGTGGCCTGCCTGGCCAACATCGGCCCGGGGTTGGCGGAAGTCGGGCCGGTGGCCAACTATGGAGCGTTGCCCCTGCCGGCCAAGTGGAGCCTGGCCTTCCTGATGATGGTGGGGCGCCTGGAGGTGTTCACCGTGCTGGTACTCTTCAGCCGCAGTTACTGGCGGAAATGAAACTTCCACCCGGCTGAAGGCTTTAAACCATAGGATAGGGTAACGGGCAATCCCGAGATCTCATGAATTGGCGTAGAATTATCTTCGATAACTATAAAGCCAAGGCAGCGATCCTCCTGATGGCGCTGTTCCTCTGGTTCTTCGTGGTCTCCAGCCGGATTTACGTGCAGACCCTGGACGTTCCCCTGCAGATCCACAACTTGAAACCGGACAAGGTGCTGGTGGAAGATCTGCCGGAGGAGGTGGCGGTGCGTTTCCGGGGCCGGGGCACCGCCCTGCTGCTGTTGGGCCTGGTGGGCCGTCCCCGGCTGGAACTGGATCTGTCCGGCATCAACCGGTATTACGAGTTCCCCCTGCGCCCCGAACAGGTCAACTGGGCCATGTCCATTGACGTGCAGCCCGTGGAAGTGGTGTACCCCGACACTGTCAGTGTCATACTGGATGACGTGGTGCGGCAGTCCATGGCGGTACGGCCCATGCTGATGGTCCACCCGGCGGATAATTACCTCCTGACCGGCGCGCCGCACTGCGACCCCGACACCGTAACGGTCCAGGGCGCCCGGTCGGTGCTGGCGGAGATGAAGTACGCCCCCACCAAGGCGCGCACCGTGGAAAACGTCACCGGCTCGGTGGACATGAAGCTGGAACTGCTGCGGCCGACCAGGGGGCAGGTAGTATTCGATCCCCCCGCCGTCCAGGTGCGGGCCGAGGTGGAGAAGATCAAGGAAAAGGGAATCGGCGGCGTGCCCGTCGCTCTGCGCTCCCTCCATTCGGATTTGAAAGGCTACGCCGAACCGGCCAGGGTGGACCTGGTGGTCCGGGGCGCGGCTTCCCTGGTGGAAAACCTGGTTTCCGGCCAGATTTCCGTGCTGGTGGAGGTGAAGGGGACGGGCCCCGGCATGGAGGAGTGCACTCCGGTGGTAAGCCTGCCGGAGGGCGTCAGTCTGATTAAAGTGAACCCGCCCAGCATCCAGGTGACGCTGGAATAGTGCGTTTTTGAGGATGGATTGTTACTGTTAAGCATCGAAACTTCCTGCGATGAAACCGCCGCCGCCGTCCTGCGGGACGGCGTGCCGCTCTCTTCGGTGGTGGCCACCCACTGGATGCATTCCCAGTTCGGCGGAGTCGTCCCGGAACTGGCCTCCCGAGCCCACCTGAAGCTGCTGCTGCCCATCCTGGAGCAGGTGCTGGATGACAGCCGGGTGGCGCCGGCGGACCTGGAGGCGGTGGTGGTGACGCGCGGGCCCGGACTGATCGGGTCGCTGCTGGTGGGGATCTCCTTCGCCAAGAGCCTGGCCTACGCCCGCGACCTGCCCCTGGTGGGCGTCAATCACCTGGAAGGGCACTTGTGGAGCGCCTGCCTGGAGCGGCCCGATTTGGATCCCCCCTTCCTGGCTTTGCTGGTTTCCGGTGGCCACACCCTCCTGGTGGGAGTGGAAGGCTTCGGCCAGTACCGCCTGGTGGGCCAGACCCGTGACGATGCCGCGGGCGAAGCCTTCGACAAGGTGGCGGTGCTGTGCGGCCTGGGCTATCCCGGCGGCGCCGGAGTGGAAAAGCGCGCCCGGATGGGCCAGGCCGGCTACCACGCCTTCCCCGTAGGCATGCGGGGACAGCCGGGGTACGATTTCTCCTTTTCCGGGCTGAAGACCGCCGTGGGTAATTTCCTGCGCCGCCACCCGGAGGCGCTGACCGGCCACTTGGACGACCTGCTGGCCTCCTTCCAGGAGGCGGCCGTGCAGTCCCTGGTGGGACCGGCGCTGCGGGCCTTCGATGACCTGGGGTATTCCACCCTGGTGATTTCCGGCGGCGTGGCGGCCAATTCCCGCCTGCGCGAGCGGCTGGCCGAAGAGGTCGAAGCGCGGGGCGGGAGCTTCATCTTTCCCGGCCTGCACCTGTGCACCGACAACGCCGCCATGATCGGCTGGGTGGGCTGGCGCCGGCTGCTGGCGGGCGAGCGCGACAGTCTGGACATGAGTGGCGAGGCCAACCTGCCGCTGCCCGGTTTGATCCCGGAGGAGGCATCCTGATGGGTGGATTTCCGGCCTCGCTGGTGCCCGCGGCCCTGGCGGTGGACTTCCGCGGCTCGATCGCGCTGTTGGCGCTGCTGATCCTCCTGGCCGTGGCCGCCGCCGTGCTGGCCTACCGCCGCACCACGCCGCCGCTGCCTCCCGGTTGGCGCATCCTCCTGGGAACCCTGCGCGCCCTGGCCTTCCTGACCCTCCTGTTCCTGATTTTCGAACCCTCGATTTCCCTGCGCCGCCGGCAGGAACTCCCCCCCAAGCTGGCCGTCATTTTGGACGACACCCAGTCCATGACCCTGGAGGACGCCTCCCAGCCGCGCCGCGAGCAGTTGCGCCGGCTGCTGGATGATCCCGCCTGGGATGCGCTGGAGGAGCGCTTCGAGCTGGAGGTCTTCGCCGCGGGGGATTCCCTGCGCCCGCTGGACGGCCT
Source organism: Candidatus Zixiibacteriota bacterium (assembly GCA_003599535.1). Classification (GTDB taxonomy): domain Bacteria; phylum Electryoneota; class B3-LCP; order B3-LCP; family B3-LCP; genus SURF-9. The sequence continues at coordinate 6,339 of QZKQ01000039.1, forward strand.
GGAATTCGATTCCCTGCGCCTGGAGACCATCGGCACGGATCTGGCCGGAGCCTGGCGCCAGGCGCTGCGGCGTCCCGGCGGAGAGGAGTACGCCGCCGTGGTGCTGGTCAGCGATGGGGGCGACAACGCGGGGCGCAACCCGCAGCAGGCCGCGCGCGAGGCGCCCGTGCCGCTCCATGCCGTGGGCGTGGGCGATACCGCCCGGGTGCGGGACGCCGCCATCGCTTCGGTGACCGGCGGCGCCACGGCCTACCGGGGCAAGACGGCCTCGGTGACGGTGCGGGTCAAGGCCCGCGACCTGGCCGGGCAGAATGCCACCCTGGAATTGGCCGGTCCCGACGGCCGCGTCCTGGCGCGCCAGGTCCTCAAGCTGCCCCCGGACGACCTGGAAACCGAGACCACGCTGAGTTTCACTCCCGACCAGGTCGGCACCCTGCCTCTGAACGTGCGCCTGACCTCCCCGGCGGCGGAATGGAGCACGGACAACAACGCCCGTTCCTACCCCCTGGAGGTGCTGGAAAGCCGCATCCGGGTGCTGGCGCTCAGCGGGCGGCCGGGATTCGAGACCATGTTCTTCCTGCGCTCCGCGGCGGCCGTGCCCGACGTGGAGATCAAGGCCCTGTCCCTGCGTCCCGACGGCGGAGTGTACGGCGCCGGCCCGGAAGCCCTGGCCCGGGAGATGGCCCAGGCCGACGTGCTGGTGCTGCTCGACTTTCCCCGGGCCGACAGCCCCGCCGCCGCCCGTGAACGGCTGCGCCGCGCCTACGCCGACCAGCCCCTGCCGGTATGGGCCTGGACCGGCGCCCGCCCCTACCTGGAGGGGCTGTCCGACCTGACCGGCGAGCTGCCCTTCCGCGCCGACTGGGCCGAGGCCGGTCCCGCCGAAGCCGACCCGGCGCGGTTCTACGCGGTGCTCGATCCCGACGCTGAGACCTCCGAGGCGGGCCTGTGGGAGGATCTGCCGCCCCTGCTGGCGCCCGAAGCGGTGGTGCAGGCGGGCGGCGAAGCCCAGGCCCTGGTGACCCTGAAGGATCCCGCTACCGGCGCCGCCCGGGGACCCGCGGTCCTGGCCTGGGAAGCCCAGGGGCGCCGCCACCTGGCCTCCTTCGGCTCGGGCTACTGGAAATGGAGTTTCCTGACCGTGGGGCTGGAAGGCAGCGACGAGCTGTACCGTTCCTTCCTGGGGAAGGCGTTGCGCTGGCTGGCGGCCGGGCCGCAGTCGCAGCCGCTGCGGGTGGACACCGACCGCAACCTCTACTCCGCCGGCGAGGCCGTGCGCTTCGACGCCCGGGTGCTGGGCGGCGGGGACACACCTGTCACCAGCGCCCAGGTGGAAGTGACCCTGCAGGGGCCGGAAGGCCCGGTCAAGGTGGTGCTGGAACCCAATGCCGCCGGGCAGTACAGCGGGCGCTTTCAGCCGGGCGCGGTGGGTACCTACGCCTGGCAGGGTCTGGCCCAGGTGGACGGCGATACCGCCGGGGCCGATTCCGGCCGCTTCATGGTGGAAGCCTACAATGTGGAGAAGGAGACCCTGGGCCAGAACCGGGAGCTGCTGCAGGCCATCGCCTCGGCCGGCGGCGGCGCCTACGTTCCGGCCGATTCCCTGGCCGCGCTGGCCGCTTCCCTGCAGGCTCCGCCCCGGGAGGTGACCACCGGCTGGGACCGGCGCTTCTTCCTGAACTGGGACCTGTGGATCATCCTCCTGGGCCTGCTGACGGCCGAATGGATCATCCGCAAGCGCCTGGGGATGCTGTAGGAGGTTCGGGTGAGGACGCCCGCCCGGGCCAAGCCTCTGCCGGACGGAACCAGTGGTGTAGGGGCGATGCATTTGCCGGGCTGAGACCTCCACCGTGGGACCGAACCACCCATGCCTGCGGAGGTCTGCTTCATCGGAAATGGAGGGCAAATGCTTCGCCCGGGACCGGAATCGGCAGCCATCCCCAATCAGGGTTCGTCCAATCCCTGCCATCTGGCATTCATTCCCCAGTAGAGTAATCCGGACAAACTCCCCCCTTCATCCTTCATCCCCCCAACTTTTCCTTGCCTCCAGCCGGAGGAATGCGTACATTCAAGGCACGATCAAGAAAAGGTGGAACCATGCGGATGCGAATGATCCTTGCGGCGCTGCTGGCGCTGGCCGGCGGCGGGACGCTGCTGCACGCGGGCCCGGCCTTCGACGGCGCGGCGGCCAAGGCCCTGGTGGATTCCCTGTGCCGCCCGGAATTCGCCGGGCGCAAGAGCGGCGACCCGGGGGCCTGCCTGGCCGAGCATTGGGCCGCGGCGCAGTTCGTACGGTGGGGCTTGAAGCCCGCTCCCGGAGGCGGCCACTTGCAGTATTTCCCCCTCCTGAACTGCCGCGAGGAGCGGGCCGAGCTGGAGCTGGTGAACGGGTACCACGGAAAGAGGCGCTACGTCAATGGTGAGGACTTCCACCTGTGCACCAACTCGGGATCGCTGAAGGGCAAGGTCGAGGTGGTGTTCGCCGGGTACGGCATCGCCGAGCCGGGCAAGGGCTGGGACGACTTTGCCGGCCTGGACGTCCGCGGCAAGGCCGTGGTGATGTACAAGGCCGCGCCCGGCCCCGAGCGCTTGTGGGAGACGGAACTGACCCGCGACTACAAGGTCCGGGCCGCCCGCGAGCGCGGCGCAGCGGTGGCGCTGTTCTTCAACACCGAAGCCGCCATTTCCGGCGCCGCCATCCACCAGGAAGCCTATGACCCCGATTTCCCCGTGATGATGGTCAGTCCCCACCTGGTCGCTGACCTGCTGCGCGGCACCGGCCGGGAACTGGACGAGGTGAAGGAGAACCTGAAGACGGAGCCGCAGTCCTTCCCCACCGGCAAGACCTTGAAGCTGAACGTGCGCACCCGCCGCAACCCCCAGGCTTCGGCCGCCAACGTCATCGGCGTTCTCCCCGGATCCGACCCACGGCTGAAGGACGAGTGGATCGTCGTCGGGGGGCACCTGGATCACAACGGGATCAACGCCTCCGGGGACGTCTTTTACGGGGCCGACGACAACGCCTCCGGTGCGGCTGTCGTCATGGAACTGGCGCGGGCCTTCGCCGCGGGACCGCCGCCCCGCCGCAGCCTGATGTTCGTCGCGTTCGCCGGCGAGGAGCAGGGGCTGCTGGGGTCGGAATGGTTCGTGGCGCACCCCTCTGTCCCCCTGGACCGGATCGCGGCCATGGCCAACTTCGACTGCTGCGGCCTGGGCCGGGGAGCGGGCTTCGGCGGCGCCGAGTTCTTCCCCGGGCTGTGGGACGAATACTACGCCGGCCTGGATTCGACCCTCAAGGCTGACCTGACCGTCAGCAACGCCTGGGGGCACGGGTCGGACAACCACCCCTTCCACCGCCACGGCATTCCCGCCTTCAACTACTGGTCCAGCGGCAGCAGCCGGCCCTTCTACCACCACCAGGAAGATCTGCCGGGTATGATCCCGGCCTCGACCCTGGGCGCGGTGGGCACGGCGGCGGCTGATTTCCTGGCCTGGCTGGCGGACCGCGAAGACCCCCTGACCACCCCTCATCGCCGGGCGCTGACCCGCCTGACCACCGCCCTGGCCGTGGACCTGGAACCGGTTCTCCGCACCAGCGCCACCGATGATTCGGCCCTGGCGGAGGAGTTGCGCAGCCGCCGGAAGCGGGGTCTGAAGGGCGCCGCGGTGGCGATCCGCTCTTCCGACCCCTGCGGCGACCTGCAGGCGTGGCGCGAGTTCGCCGAAACGCACGGCTTCCTCTGGGCGGAAGGTCCGGACGGGGTGCGCCAAGCCAAGCGCCGGCAGACGCTGGCCCTGCTGCCGGTGATTCACAATCCGCTGGGAATGGTGGCCCACGGCGTTTCCCTGCACCATCTGAAGGCCGAGGGAGTTCGGACCGTCATCCTTCACGGCGACGTGCCCGACAGCGCCCGGGCCGCGGCCTGGCTGGGGGAGTGCGAAAAAGAAGGGATGTTGCTGGTCTACAGTCCCGGCAGCCGTTGGGCGCCGCTGGTCCCGGAACAGGCCAGGCGGGTGCTGACGGTGGCGGACTGGACCGGTGAGAGCCTGGCCCTGGCCCCGGATGACACGCCGCCCTACGATCAGAAGAGCGTGCGCCTGGCGATGACCACGGGGGACCTGGCGCCGGATCCCGCCGGCGTCGCCGACAAAGCCGTATGGTTGCCGCTGACCTGGACCGCGGAGGGACAGGCCGCCGCCTTCGAACGAATCGAGGCGCTGGAGGAGGCGGGCTTTTCCGGCCAGCAGGTGACCTGGATGCTGGGGGAGAATCTTCTGGAGGTGATGGGGGAATAGGTCAACCCGCGGAGATGATAATGCCGCCCCAGCCTCCGGGGCGGCATTATCATGTGTTAAAGCTGCATCCGGTAAAAATAACTCTTGCTTTTCCCCCGGGCCGGCATTACATTATCCCTGTTTTATCTCTCTATACCGTGGAGGCGAGCATGAAATGGATGATCCTGATTCTACCGGTCCTGGCGGCGCTGCCAATGGCCACCGCCGCCGGGGACTTCACTTCCGCCTCGCACCCCGGCGGAAGCTCCGCAGCCGAGGGCCTGGTCCTCGGTTGCTTCTCGCCGGCATCCCCTCCTTCCCCCACCGATGATTGGACCAGCCAGACCAACGCCCCCATCCTGGCTTCGCCCAAAATGGCCGACCTGACCGGCGACGGCACCCCGGAGATCTTGCTGACCACTTACGACACCGTCAATCCCTACGGCGGCGGTTGGCTGCACGCCTGGACCGGCGCGGGGAGCGAGCTGCCGGGCTTTCCGCTGCACCTGAGCGGAGCGCCTCCGGCCACGCCCGCGGTGGGTGACCTGGACGGGGACGGCGACCCGGAGATCGTCCAGGGCACGTGGCAGCAGCTCTACGTCCTCGGCGCCGACGGGACCCCCTTCCCCGGCTGGCCCCAGGCCATGTACCTCACTCAATCCGCAGCGCTGGCCGACCTGGACGGCAACGGCGACCTGGAGATCATCGTCCCCTCCAGCACCCAGATGCGGGCCTATCACCACACCGGGGCGGCGGTGGCCGGCTTTCCCGTGACCGGGGCGCACGACCTGACCGCGGCCGCGGTCGGCGATCTGGACGGGGACGGCGACCTGGAAATCGTGGCTGGCAGCTTCGTGGGATCGGGCTCGCCCACGGATTACATTTACGCCTGGCATCACACCGGCCAGGCGGTGGCGGGCTTCCCCTTCACCACCGCCGGTTCGGTGAAGGTGTCTCCGGCTCTGGGTGACCTGGACGGCGACGGCACCCTGGAAATCGTGGCCGACTGCTGGGTGCAGGTGGGCACCGACCAGCTCTACGTGCTCTCCCACACGGGACAGCCGGAACCGGGCTGGCCGCTGGAGATTCCCTACATCCGCCTTTCCAGCCCTTCGCTGACCAACCTGGATTACGAAGGCGACCTGGAGATCATCGTGGGCGGCATGTCCTCTTCGCCCGCGGGCGAGAAGGTCTACGCCTACCACCACGACGGAACCGCGGTGGATGGCTTTCCCGTGGTGCTGACCAACCCCGGCGCAGGCAACGTCAATTCCACCTGCGTCACCGGCAACCTGGATACCGACTGGCATCCCGAGATCGTCATCAAGGGCAAGGACCACATCTTCGCCCTGAACCACGACGGCGTCCCCGTGACCGGTTTCCCCGTGTTTTTAAGCGACGAGAACCACACCGGCACCACCAGCCCCACTCCCTGTATCGGCGATCCCGACGGCGACGGCCTAGCGGAAATTTTCGCCGCGTCCTGCTTCAACTCGGTCACGCTGTTGGATCAGCCGGGAACGCACTGCGCGGCGGCCTACCGCTGGCCTGCCTTCCGCCAGAATACCGCCAACGCCGGCCTCCTGGTCCTGCCCGTGGCCGTGACCCTGAACCCGGCCGGCCCGCCCATCGTCATCCCCGCTGGTGGCGGCTGGTTCGATTACACGGCCGGCATCACCAACCAGTCCAGCACGGCGCAGACGCTGCACGTCTGGATCAACACGATCTACCCCCTGCCTGTGCAGCCGCCCGTGGTCGGGCCGGCGGCAGTCACGCTTCCGGCCGGAGCCAGCATTCTGCGCAACCGTAGCCAGTACGTGCCTTCCACCGCCCCCCCGGGGACCTACCTCTACTGCGGCCGCCTGGGACAATATCCCCAGTGGTGGCAGCAGGACAGCTTCACCTTCCTTAAACAGGGAGCTGGGTACGGAGGGCTGGGGATGGGAGACGGCTGGATCAGCGCCGGCGACCCCTTCCCCGGTGAGGGGTCACAAACCCCTCTTATCCCTTCGGGTCTGACCCTAAGCGTTTCGCCCAATCCGTTTAATCCGCAAACGGCTCTCAGCTACCGGCTGTCGGCTCCCGGCTACGTCACTCTCCGGGTCTACGATACGGCCGGCCGCGAGGTGGCCAGGCTAGTGGATGGATGGAGGGAAGCGGGGAGTCACCAAGCGACCTTCGACGGCGCCGGGCTGCCTTCCGGCCTCTACTTCGCCCGGCTGACCGCGGGGGATTTCACCCAGACGCAGAAGCTCATTCTGCTGAAGTAATGCCGCGGAATGGTCTCTCCCCCGACGGGCTGACGCTGCTCAAAATTGTGAATGATGATTAATAACAATCGCATACATTCATCATTCCAGAGCCGTCACACCTCCACGCCGAACAGGCGGCGGATCAGGTAGCCCAGCCCGAAGGAGACGCCGGCCACCGATACGCTGATCAGGGCCATCTCCCGGAAGCGGTGCCAGAAGACGTAGTCGCGGGTGACCGAGATGTAGTAGGTGAACAGCAGGATGATCAGAATGGCCGTGGCCATGGTGACGCCCAGGGCCAGGAAGAGGTTGTTGAACACCAGGTAGGGCAGGATCAGGAAGGCGACGGTGAAGACGTAGGCCGTCCCGGTGTACAGGGAGGCCTTGACCGGGTTGCGGGTCGTCTCTTCCGACTTGGTGGAGAGGTACTCGGAAGCGGCCATGGAGAGCGAGGCGGCGATGCCGGTCACCAGCCCGGCCATGGCGATCAAGCGGGTGTTCTGCAGGGCGAAGGTCAGGCCGGCCAGCGCTCCGGTCAGTTCCACCAGGGCGTCGTTCAGGCCCAGCACCACCGACCCGGTGTATTCCAGGCGCTCTTCCTTCAGCAGGTCCAGCAGCTGGTTTTCGTGGCGGTTCTCGTCCTGGCCCACGGCCGCGGCTTCGGCGATGACCGCGGAAATCCGGGCGTAGTTCAACTGCGCGCTGCCTTCCCCGCGCTCCATCAGCTTCAGCCCGAAGGTCAGGCCGAAGAGGCGGGACAGGATGACGTACTTGCGGATGGTGAACCGGTCGGGCTTCAGGGATTGGCCCGTGTGTTCCTTCCAGATGTTGTAGTGGCGCAGCTCGTCCTCGGCGATGCCCTCCAGGACCTGCCGGTTCTCCGCGTCTCTGATGGTCCGGGCCAGCCGCTTGTAGATGTGGAACTCGTCCAGCTCGCTTTGCTGGGCCAGCAGGAGCTTCTTCTTCAATTCCGGGGTGATCATGGCGGCGACTCCGCACGGGGTTGGATGACACAGTAATATACGGCGGCAGCGGCGGGGATTCAAGGGAATTGTGAGGGATGAGTGCAAAGGAGAATGGAAGGAGGTTATATGCCGTTGAGTCACTGCAAGCGACGGCTGTAGGGGATTAGCTGCGTTGCGGGTACGGAGACCCGGCAGCACGGGAATCCTTTCATTTTAGTAGTAAAAGCTTGCGTACAAAATTGCTATTGCCGACTTCCAGATTAGCGAAATAAATTCCTGAAGCCAAATTTGAACCATCGAAATTCACGTGGTGAACTCCCGCAACCTCATTCCCGTCAGCAAGCGTCGCTACTAAATGACCTGAAACATTATAGATTTTCAGGCTGACGTGGCTGGCGGCAGACAGTTCATAGGAAATAGTGGTAATGGGATTGAAGGGATTAGGGCTATTCCCTATAATTGCAGGAGGTGCGTTTTGGACGAACTGTTCTGTTGGGGATTGCGAAAGTGATGCGTCTGAAGGCCGGAAGAAGCTGTAGATTTCGCGCAGGAGGTTGGTCTTGGTACTGATTGCATTATTGCCGCTCAAGCTGCCAAATTCGACGCTCAAACCTATTGTCTTGTAACTTATGCCTTCATGGCTGACGCCGTAACCCGAATCGGCATGAGTGAAAATCAACTCGGATCCTGCTGCCGGAGCGATGCGGTCTACGTAAGTGTAGTTACTGGAGTTGAAAGACATCCCTACCGTGAAGGTGCCGGCAACGCCAAGCACGGGATTTATGCTTAGCATTATGGGGCCATCCCAAACGCCGATGATGCCGAATGCCTGTGAAAGCTGGGTATGATAGGGACCGTAAGCCCAGGCATCCGTACCTTCCAGATAAACGCAGTGTCCGCTCTGGATGTAGGCGGCGATTTTATTCACCTGTGTCAAATTCAGAGAATAGCTGTTGGGCCAGCTTCCCAGACAAATGAACATGTTGGTGAAACGGTTAAAACTGGCGGGCTCAGCTTCGGTGTAAAAACAATCTATTCCACCGCGCTGCAGCAGGCTGAATATCTGCTCGCCCGAAGACAGCCCGCTGGGATTCCACACACAGGTTTGGATGCTTCCTGCTACGTTAATCGTATAGTATCCCTGTGGCGGTGCGTAGGTGGTGTTCTGATTGATCGAGTTATCCACTGCTTTGATGCGGAGCTGGATCTGGTCACCGGGCAGGACCTGTGGATCGAATTGCACATCATACAACGCCGCACTTTTAGGTTGCAGGCTCAGGCTTAAGGTGTCGACGGGGATACCGTTGATCTTGTACTCGAGGCTGACAGAGGTGATCCAGCGATTGTCGCGGACTTCCGCCACGACCGGCAGCGGCAAACTGATGGGCAGCACAGTTTCGGGGAGTTCAACCTGAACGGTGGGCGGTTCGGTATCCGGTCCAACATAGAAATGATGCGGATTGGCCGCGCCGATATAGGGGTGATTCACGCTGCGGTTGGAATCATCCTCAGCGTGAAAATAATAGTATATATCCATACCGTTCGTTTGCGGCGGGATAACCGCCGAATAAGAATCACCTACTGTATGGGTCATAGGCACGCTGGTGTAACTGCCTCCAGCAGTTTTCCACAAAAGCTGGGGCATTCCCGTGGATAACGCTGTATTGCTATAGGCATGAACCGCGGCGGTCACCGTAAAGTTCTGTCCGAAATTTTCCTGATCGAAAATGGGAATATGGGTAATTCGCAGCATGTAACGGTCCGTAATGCCCATAGTACGGCAATGCAGGGCATTCCCTGGACCCCACCCACTATTGGCGAAACCTGACACCTCGTAGCCGGGCATGGCTTCGCGCCAGGTGTCAAGCGCCAGGGAATCCAACGGGCCGCTGAATAGCGGTACCAGTACCTTATTATTCATGAAAAGGGAATTGGTGTAGGCGGTCGTGTAATCATTATCCAAGCGGATTATTTCGTAAGGCCGGCCATAGGAGCTTCTTAGAGTGGAAAGATAATGGGCCAAGGCTTCCAGTTCAGGCACGGGCGGAGTGTACCGCTTGACAATGATCCGGCCTGGATCCAGATATTTTGCCCAGGTATCCACGTGCGCCTGATCGTATCCGCCAAAGCCTTCGGTGACCAGATAGTTTTCTATGCCCAGATAATCATATACAATGTTATCGATTTGCGCCGGTGTGAAGCTGGGATTCTGCGTGTAGGTCATGGCTGCGGATATGGCTGTCCCCATACCATCACTCATCCAGTTGCCACCCTGAATTACCAGGCCTGTCTGGTAAACCGGGATATTCAAGGAATCTCCGATGTACCAGGGCAGGCTATCTGTGGGGGTGCCGGGGCTATTGATGTTGTCAGCGATTCCCTGATAACCTTGGCCATCAAAAATATACCAGGGCCCATTATCGCGAGATAAATTGGCGCTTGCCGGACAGATGAGAAAGGTGCAATTGGCCACGTTCACGCCATTATTCGCGTAAGCTGTGAGAGCTTGCGGAATGACGCTTGCGGTGGGCACTACGGAAAGAACATTTGCGTCCTCGGAGATTTCTGCCACCAGGCTCATGGTAAAAGGTGGAGGATAGGCGATGATGACCCCGCTCATGGGTTCCCACTCTGCGGGATTGGTTACCGGTGGCGGCGGAGGCGTGGCGGAGGCCAGCGAGCAAAGGAGTAGACAAACAATAATTAAGATCCTGCGCATATCGGCATCTTCCTTAAATTGGTTTGTTCACGGTTAATATATGGCGGATTCAAAGCATAAGCAAGGCCTTTTTAAAAAGATAACATTTTATGGTGTGATTATACTGTTATCAGCAAAATCGGGCACTTAGCCAGGACGGGTTCCGCCCGATCCCATTCTGGCGGTGCTTTTTTGCTCTGTTGCAGGGATAAACAAACAAATAGATCCCCGCTTTCGCGGGAAGGACAGAGACTAGGAAAAACCCGGTCTGATCTACGGCGTGGGTTCGTGCGGCAAAGGTGGATTCGCAGCACAGATCAAGCCAGTCCGCCCCACCCCTACGCGAGAAATGGCGGGGGAGATTCCTGTGCTGCCGGGTCTCTACTCCCGGTAGCGTTGTTCCATATCCCTCGCCGTCGAGTACGGAGACTCGACGGCACGAAACACAAGGGCGCCTCCCACCCCGGGAGCCGCCCTTTGCATTTTACATTTTAAATTTTACATTTTACATTGAAGGAATTTATTCCTTCACCGGCCCCTGGCCTCCGCGTTCCTTCAGCACCGCCTGGGCCGCCGCCAGCCGGGCGATGGGCACCCGGTAGGGCGAGCAGGAGACGTAGTTGAAGTTCAGGCTGTGGCAGAATTCCACCGAGGAGGGTTCGCCGCCGTGTTCGCCACAGATGCCCACCTTCAGGTTGGGGCGAGTCTTACGGCCCTTCTCCACGCCCATGGCCAGGAGCTGCCCCACGCCGTCGCGGTCCAGCACCTGGAAGGGGTCGGCGGGGTAGATCTTGTGATCCAGGTAGAAGGGGAGGAACTTGCCGGCGTCGTCGCGGGAAATGCCGTAGGTGGTCTGGGTCAGGTCGTTGGTGCCGTAGCTGAAGAATTCGGCCACTTCGGCGATCTTGTCCGCGGTCAGGGCGGCGCGCGGCAGCTCGATCATGGTGCCCACCAGGTATTCGAACTGAATCCCCTTCTCTTTCATGACGTCGGCAGCGGCGCGGCGCACGATCTCTTCCTGCAGCTTCAGTTCGCGGGCCACGCCCACCAGCGGGATCATGATTTCAGGGATGGCCTTGACGCCTTCTTTAATCACGTTGGCGGCGGCTTCGAAGATGGCGCGAGCCTGCATCTCGGATATTTCCGGATAGACGAGGCCCAGCCGGCAGCCGCGGTGCCCCAGCATGGGGTTGGCTTCGTGCAGGCTGTGGACGCGGTCGCGCAGCTTGTCGGCGGATACGCCCATTTTCCCGGCCAGTTCTTCGATCTCCGCGTCGCTGTGGGGCAGGAATTCGTGCAGCGGCGGATCCAGGGTGCGGATGGTGACGGGCAGGCCGTCCATGGCCCGGAAGATGCCTTCGAAATCGCCGCGCTGCATGGGCAGAAGCTTTTCCAGGGCCTTGCGGCGGCCGGCCACGTCGTCGGCCAGGATCATTTCCCGCACCGCATCAATGCGGTCGCCTTCGAAGAACATGTGTTCGGTGCGGCACAGGCCGATGCCTTCCGCGCCGAAGTTGCGGGCCACCTGGGAATCCTTGGGCGTGTCGGCGTTGGTGCGCACCTTCAGGCGGCGCACCTCGTCGGCCCAGGCCATGATCTGGCCGAAGTCGCCCGAAAGCACCGGATCCACGGTGTCCACCTTGCCCAGGATGACCCGGCCGGTGGACCCGTCCAGGGTGATCCAGTCGCCTTCCTTCACCACGGTGTCCTTCACCCGGAAGGTCTTGGCATGGAAGTCCACCAGCACTTCGCCGGCGCCGGCCACACAGCACTTGCCCATGCCCCGGGCCACCACGGCGGCGTGCGAAGTCATCCCGCCGCGAGCCGTCAGGATGCCGCGGGCCACGTCCATGCCGTGGATATCTTCGGGGCTGGTTTCGGTGCGCACCAGGATGACGGCTTTCTTCTGCGGGTCGCCGGATTCCGTCCAGGTCACGGCGTCATCGGCAGAAAAGACCACCCGGCCAGTGGCCGCGCCGGGCGAGGCGGGCAGGCCGCGAGTCAGCACTTTCACCTGGGCTTTGGGGTCAATGGTGGGGTGCAGGAGCTGGTCCAGGGACCCGGGCTCGACCCGCAGCAGCGCCTCCTCCTTGCTGATCAACCCTTCGCTCACCATGTCCACGGCGATCTTGACCGCGGCGGCGGCGGTGCGCTTGCCGGTGCGCGTCTGCAGCATCCACAGGCGGCCGTCCTGGATGGTGAATTCGATGTCCTGCATGTCCCGGTAGTGGGACTCCAGCTTGCGGTAGATCGTCTCCAGGGTCTTGTAGGCTTCGGGCATGGCCTCTTCCAGCGAGGGAAACTTGGCCTTGCGGTCATCTTCGCTGACGTCGTTGGACTTGGCCCAGCGGCGCGACCCTTCCAGGGTCACCTGCTGCGGGGTGCGGATGCCGGCCACCACGTCTTCGCCCTGAGCGTTGACCAGGTATTCGCCGTAAAAGGCGGGGTCGCCGGTGGCGGGGTCGCGGGTGAAGGCCACTCCGGTGGCGGAATCGTCGCCCATGTTGCCGAACACCATGGCCTGGACGTTGACCGCCGTGCCCCACTCGTCGGGGATGCCGTTGATGCGCCGGTAGGTGATGGCGCGCTTGCCGTTCCAGGACTGAAAGACGGCTCCGACGGCCCCCCAAAGCTGCTCCATGGGGTCGTCCGGGAAGGGCTGGCCCAGGGTGTCCTGCACGATCTTCTTGAAGGCGGTGACCAACTGCTTCAGGTCGTCCACGGTCAGGTCGGTGTCCAGACGGCGGCCGCGTTCCTGCTTCAGCCGGTCCATCTCGTGTTCCATCTGGGCGCGGACGCCCCGGCCTTCCGGCGGTTCGATGCCGGCGGCCTTCTCCATGACCACGTCGGTATACATCTGGATCAGGCGGCGGTAGGCGTCATAGACGAAGCGTTCGTTGCCGGTCCGGGCGATCAGCCCGGGGATGGTCTTTTCCGTCAGGCCGATGTTCAGGACCGTCTCCATCATGCCGGGCATGGAAGCGCGGGCGCCGGACCGCACCGACACCAGCAGGGGATTGTCGGCGTCGCCGAACTTCGCTCCCATGAGGTCTTCGACGCGGCGCAGCGCTTCTTCGACCTGGCGGTCCACCCCTTCCGGGTAGGTCCGGCCGTGCTGGTAAAACCAGGTGCAGACTTCCGTGGTGACGGTGAACCCGGCCGGGACGGGCAGGTCCAGGTTGGCCATTTCCGCCAGGTTGGCGCCTTTGCCGCCCAGCAGGTTTTTCATATCGGCGCGGCCCTCCGCGGTGCCGCCGCCGAAGCTGTAGACGAATTTGTCGGGCATGAAATGCTCTCCAAATGGCTGTGCTATTGGGGTTTAATTATCATACGCAAGCAGGGTATCAACGTTGACGCGAACCGGCCGCTGGGACCGGAATTCGCTATAGTGTACACGGAAACCGGGATCACGGATCCCGGCAAACGGACGAATACAGGAATTATTTCACGAACATGAATAGAGCTGTTGGCCATTAGCTGTTGGTTGTCAACTAAATACGGCGGATGGCGCTGTGCTTGGTCCGCTCTACATCCGCTCTGCCGACTCAGGGCGAAGCATCTGCCGAACGGGTGGAAGTATGCGGCCTTGCACCAGCCGGTGCCATAAATATCCGTGGTCTCTTCCGGGCAGATGCCTTGCCCCCACACCCCCCTCGGCAGGGACGCCGGCGCTACTATCTTTTACTTACCACTTAATACTTATTACTTTATACTTCTTTTCTCTGTGCTCTCCGCGTCTCTGCGGTGATTTTTATTTTACCGCCCGGTGGAACGCCGCGTACACGTCCTGCAGCGGTACTCCCTTTTCCCGGGCGAGGCGGCGGCAATCCTCGTATTCCGGGGTGAGGCGCACCCGTCCCTGCCACTCGGCGGCCTTGCCCTTGACCGGCCCCAGTTCCGTGTCCACGATGATGGCGCGGCGGGGCAGTTTCAGCCGTTCCACCCGCTGTATGCGCAAGCCCAGCGTGGAGGTTTCGCGGTAGATGACATCCAGGATGGCTTCGGCTTTGTCTTCGCCGTACAGGGCCGACAGCAGCACGCCGGGGCGGCCCTTCTTCATGATCAGCGGAGCCAGGTAGGCGTCCATGGCCCCGGCTTCCAGCAGCCGCTCAATGACGTGCGGGTAGAATTCGGGGTTCATGTCATCAATGTTGGTTTCCAGGAGCAGGGCGCGGTCGGCTTCCCAGGCTCCGGAACTCTCCAGCAGCACGGCCCGCAGCACGTTGGGCAGTTGGGGGATGACCTTGCGCCCGGCGCCGTAGCCGGTACCCGCCAGGCGCAGGTTGTCGGGCGGCGGTTCGAAGCGGGCCAGGGCCTTCAGCAGGGCGGCGCCGGTGGGCGTGGCCAGCTCGGTCTCCACTCCGCTGAAGCGTAGCGGTGCGCCTTGCAGGATCTCCAGGGTGGCCGGCGGCGGCAGCGGGAAGTGGCCGTGCGCTCCGGCGGCCGTTCCCTGCCCCACGCCCACGGGGCTGGAGTACACCTGTTCCACCCCCAGCATCTCCAAAGCCAGGCAGGCGCCGGTCACGTCCACGATGGCGTCCACCGCGCCGACCTCGTGGAAGTGCACCTTCTCCACGGTGGTGCCGTGCACCCTGGCCTCGGCTTCGGCCAGCAGGCGGAAGACGGCCAGCGACTTCTCCTTCACGCTCTCCGGCAACTCGCTGTCACGGATGATGGCTTCGACGTGCTTCAGGTGGCGGTGCGGCTGGGATTCGGTCACTGTGACGGTGACCTGCTGGGCGGCAATCCCCTGGCGGGTGGTGCGGGAGAAGGCGACGTCGTAGCCGCTGACGGACAGCCCTCTCAAGGCTTGGAGCCAGGCGTCGCGGTCCAGGCCCAGGTCGGTCAGCGCCGCCAGGATCATGTCCCCGGATACGCCGGAATAACAGTCGAAATAGATGATACGCATGGAGGTGGTTGTTGGTCGCTGGTTGTTGGATGGATGGCCCGGCCAACTGTTTGCTTCCGTCAGGGGACGGATGGCGTTCAGCTCATTGAACAGATTACGCGGATGTTGTTCGACCCCGTCGGGGTCGGGAAAAAGGAGGCAGGGGGATCGCTTCACTCCCGGTGGTTGCACGCCCCGGCTACTATTGTGTCACTCCTTCAGAGTGAAAAAGGAGAGGCGGGAGATCGCTTCTCTCCGGGAGTCTGTAACCCCCGGCTATGCACCTCCGACCCCTGGCGGAATTGCGGGCGGGGACAAGCCCTGCTCCTACACGGGAAGAGCCTTCTCGTGCAAACCCGCGAAGCGATAAAAGTGACTGCGTCACTTCCCCACCACCACCACCGCCCGGGCCGAAATCCCCTCCCCCCGGCCTTCGAAGCCCATTCCCTCCGTCGTGGTGGCCTTGACCGAAATCCGCTCGGGGTCCAGGTCCAGAACCCGCACCAGGTTGGCGATGATGGCCTCACGGTGCGGAGCGATCCGGGGCTGTTCCAGTACCAGGGTGGTATCCACGGAATTGATGGTGAAGCCGTGATCCCGCACCAGGTCGGCGATGCGTTCCAGGAGGATCAAGCTGGAGATGCCGCGATACTGGGGATCATTGTCGGGGAAGTGCTTGCCCAAGTCGCCCAGCCCGGCGGCGCCCAGCAGGGCATCGGTGATGGCATGGCACAGCACGTCGGCGTCGCTGTGACCCAGCAGCCCCTTGTCAAAGGGGATGGTCACGCCGCCCAGGATCAGGGGCCGGCCTTCCACCAGGCGATGGGCGTCGTAGCCTTCGCCCACCCGGATATCGGGCCGGTGGCGGCGGATCAGCAGCAGCCGGGCGCGCTCCAGGTCGCTGGGGGTGGTGATCTTGAAATTATCGGGGTGGCCTTCCACTACGGCCACGCGGGCCACCGGCAGGCGTTCCACGTAGGAGGCGTCATCCGTGCCCACGAAGCCTTCGGCGAAGGCGCGGTTCAGGGCGTTGGCCAGCACTTCGCGGTGGAAGCACTGGGGAGTCTGGGTCAGGACGTGGCGGGCGCGGTCGGCGGCGCCCAGGGAAAGGTTCTGGTCGCGGCGGCGCAGGGTATCGGCCAGGGGCAGCCCCGGCACGGCCCCGTGATGGGTGCGCAACGCCTCCAGGCAGTCGGCGATGAGCTTGGACGGCACGAACGGCCGGGCGGCGTCGTGGACGGCCACCACGGTGCATTCCTCGGGCAGAACGGTCATCCCGGAGCGCACCGAATCGGCCCGTTCCTCGCCCCCTGCGACCACCTCGTAGGTCTTGGTGGGGGCGTACTTGGCGGCCAGGTCCCGGGCCTGGTCCAGCCAGTCGGCGCCGCACACCAGGACGATACGATCCACCCGGGGGGCGCGCTCGAAGGTTTCCAGGGTCCAGGCGACAAGGGGACGGCGGCCCAGGGGCACCAGCGGTTTGGGGAGGTCCATGCCCAGGCGCGTGCCTCGTCCCCCCGCCACGATGATGGCGGTGACGTAGCCGGGCGCCGGGTTCTTGCGGCGGCGTGTTTTCACGGCGGTTACTGGGTCAGACGATCAACATGGCGTCGCCGTAGCTGTAGAAGCGGTACTGGAGACTTACGGCGTGCCGGTAGGCTTTCATGATCAGGTCGCGGTCGGCGAAGGCGGATACCAGCATCAGCAGCGTGGATCCGGGCAGGTGAAAGTTGGTCACTAGGGCGTCCACGACCTTGAAGTTGTAGGGCGGGTAGATGAACTTGTCGGTCCAGGTGCTGTCGGGACGGATACCGCCGGAGAAATTGGATACCGATTCCAGCGCCCGAGTGGTGGTCGTGCCCACGGCGATCCTCCTGACCATCTCCTT
>QZKQ01000080.1 GCA_003599535.1 Candidatus Zixiibacteriota bacterium
GCCGAGAGCCGAGAGCCGAGAGCCGAGAGCCGAGAGCCGAGAGCCGAGAGCCGAGAGCCGAGAGCCGAGAGCCGAGAGCCAATATACAGCAATACCTCACCATTGTCAAGCGCAATTTTCTGCATCTCGCCGCCGCTTCGCCCCGCGTCGGAATTCTCCCCCCACTCCGCCTCCTCCCCGGCCTTCCCTTTTCGTATCAATTTCATCGCCTCCGCGGCTCGGGGTATCCAATCCGGCGACATTTCCCTTGTCTTTTCGCTCCGGGTATGCTATATTGCAGTAATTGCGTGTGTTATGGGACCGCCTTCCACATGATCCGTCTGGAAAACCTGATCAAGGACTTCGCCCGGGTGCGGGCCGTGGACAGCCTGAATCTCCACGTGCGCCGTGGCGAAATCTTCGGCTTCCTGGGCCCCAATGGGGCGGGGAAGAGCACCACCATCCGCCTGATCACCGGCCTGCTGCAGCCCACCTACGGCCGCGTGGTAGTGGGCGGCTTCGACCTGGCCGAAAAGCCCCGCCACGTCAAGCGCCTGATCGGCTATGTCCCCGACCAGCCGTTCCTCTACGAGCGCCTCTCGGGCCGCGAGTTCGTCGAATTCCGCGCCCAGCTTTACATGATCTCCCGGGACGCCTGCCGCGCCTCCCTGGGCCGCCTGGCCGAAGCCTTCGAAATGGACGGTTTGCTGGACGAGCACATCGAGACCTATTCCCAGGGCGCCCGGCAGAAGACCGCCATCCTGGCGGCCCTGGTGCACGACCCGGAACTGATCATTCTGGATGAGCCGCTGGTGGGGCTGGACCCCCGCGCCGCCCGGGTGTTCAAGGATCTGCTGCGGGCCCGGGTGCGGGCCGGAGCCACGGTGTTTTTCTCCACTCACCTGCTGCCCATCGCCCAGGAACTGTGCGACCGCCTGGCTATCATTGACCGGGGCCGGCTGGTGGCCCTGGGCGCCTACGGCGAACTGAGCCTGCTGGGCGAAGCCAACCTCGAGGCGGCCTACCTGCGCATCACCCAAACCCCGGCGCAGGCGGGATGACGGCATGAAAGAGAACCTCCTTGCCCTGCGGCTGCTGCTGGACCTGAAAGCCGCCGACTGGCTGGGCGCCCTGCGGGGCATGACGACCTCTCAGGTGCTGCGCCTGCTGGTTTCCCTGGCCCTGGCCGCGGGCATCTCCCTGCTGATCTACTTCTTCGACCTCTTCATCTTCAAGTACCTCATGGGCGCGCCGGACCTGGGCAAGCTGGTCCTGGCCCGCTTCTTCGAACTGGCCTTCCTGCTCTTCTTCAGCGTGCTGATGATCTCCACCGCGCTGACCGCCCTGTCCATGCTCTACCGCGAAGACGAGCTGGCCATGCTCTTTTCCCTGCCGCTGTCCCAGGGGGCCATCTTCACCGCCAAATATCTGGAAGTGATCTTCTACAGTTCCTGGGCCCTGGTGGTGCTGACCATCCCCTTTATCCTCTCCTACGCCGTCTACTTCGACGTCAACTGGGTGGCGCTGTTCAGCCTCTTCGCCGGGCTGCTACTGCCTCTGGTGCTGATTTCCGGGTCGCTGGGTGTGGGCGCGGCGGTGATGCTGCGCTGGCTCCTGGGCGGCCTGCCCCGCCGCCAGGTGTTCACCTGGGCCGCCGTGGTGCTGGGGCTGGTGGTGACCGTCTTCCTGGTGGTCATCCTGAGCCGGCAGGGGGTCAGCCAGAAGGGGTTCATGTACCTGGTCATGATGCTGGACGCGGAAAACCGGCAGGATCCCAGCCTGGTGCCCCACGAATTGATCGCCCGGGGTTTCTTCTCCCTCCTGGAAAACCGCTACGACGCGCTGGAGCGGATCATTCTGACCCTGCTGGGTCTCTGCTCCCTGACCGTCCTGCTGGTGCTGGACATGGGCCGGGTGCTCTACTACCGCAGTTACCTGGCCGGCCTGGACCGTTCCCACCGCCCCGCCCGCGCCCGCAGCCGCCTGTTCGACCGCTCATGGAAGACGGGCCGGAACTGGCTGTCGCCCCTCTACCGCGCCCTGCTCACCAAGGACCTGCTGGAATTCCGCCGTTCGCCGCTGCAATGGAGCCAGGTGCTGCTGCTGCTGGGCTTCTGGGCCCTGTACCTGGCCAACCTGGGCAACCTGGGCCTGTTCTTCGACCTGCGCAGCCAGTTCTGGAAGATGCTGTTCTTCTACGGCAATCTCTGCTTCGCCTGCTACTTCGCCGCGGCGCTGGCGGGACGCTTCGTCTTCCCCCTGGTCAGCCTGGAAGGGCGTGGCCTGTGGATGCTGCGTTCAGCCCCGGTGGCCATGGACACGCTGATCTGGGCCAAGTTCTGGCAAGCCTTCCTGCCCCTGTTCTTCCTGGCGGGAACCGTGGTGGCCGTGGGGGATATAATCCTGGGGGTGCATTCGGGGTTGACGCAGGTGTCCCTGCTGGTCATCTTCGTGGTGACCTTTTCCCTGACCGCCCTGGCGTTGGGGCTGGGCGCGGTCTTCGCCGATTATTCCCAGGCCAACCCCATGAAGATCGCCAACACGCCCGGCGGCATCCTGTGCATCTTCATCAGCCTGGTGTTTTCGGTGCTGGTGACCACCATCGTCGCCTGGCCCGCCTACCAGCACTACAAGTTCACCCAGTTTCAGGCCATCTTCCCCCTGACCGAATGGGTCACCGCCGTCATCATGATCATCGCCCTTGGCCTGCTGCTGACGGTGATTCCCCTGAAGCTGGGCCTGGCCGCGCTGAACTCCGACCTGAAGAACGTCTGACCCCCGCCCTCCCCCCAAGACAGAATCCCCCCGAAGGGCTTGCTTTTCGGGGGAGCGTCAAGTATATTTATACCTGAACTGTAAAATTGGTGGAAGTATGAATCCGCTGTTGAATCGCATCTCCGTCGATCCCAATATCTGCTTTGGGAAGCCCTGCATCCGCGGCACTCGGATCTGGGTGTCGCTAGTCTTGGATTTTCTGGCCGACGGCATGACTTTCCAGGAAGTCCTGGACGAGTATCCCCAATTGACCGAGGAGGACATCCGGGCGGCGATTGCATATGGGGCGGAAGGTTAATGATAATGTCTTCAACCGCCGAAAAAGAGTGTTCCGACCGCATCGCCCGGGAATTCGCCTCCGAGCTGCGCCGCCGCCTGGGAGACCAGGTGCAGAAGATCATCCTGTACGGCTCAAGGGCGCGAGGGGATTTCCATGAGTGGTCGGATTTCGATTTCGTGGTGGTGGTCGAACCGAACGGCAGAAATCTGCGCGAATTGAGTGAGGAAATCGTGACGGTCGCCGGCGAAATTTTGCACCGGTATGATCTGCTGGTCTCGGCGCAGGTGCTGGCGCCTGAGGCATGGGATTTTGAGCAATTCGGACCCTGGGGATTGAATGTGCAGGAGGAGGGTGTTTCGATATGATCCCGCGAAAAGAGGAGCATATCCTGGAAATTCTGCACCGGGCGGACGAAAAGCTGGATGCAGCCAATTTACTCCTGAGCAATGAACACTGGAATGACGCTGCCTCGCGGGCTTACTATGCTGCTTTCCATGCCGTCTCAGCCGTATTGTAATATCATGAGATGCAATTTAAAAGCCACGGCCAGGCAATTGGAGCATTCAATAAGAACTTTGTCAAGGTGGGCTCATTTCCTGGCGAATGGGGTAGCCGACTGGCGAAAATGATGCAGGATAGGGAAGCTGGAGATTACCGCACCAGTTCAGAAATTGGCCCCGAGATCGCCCACGACGACGTCCAATTTGCCGAAGAGGTACTGGACGCATGTAAACGGTATCTCCAGCAATATTATCCTGAAGTGGAATTGTAGTACCGCACATTGGCGTTGCCGTCGGGTCTCCGTACCTGACGGCCATAATTGATCAGGTATCTCTGCCGGGTCCGGAGACCCGGCAGCACTGGAATAACCGCATCGCAAAGACATTTCGCATACCATAGAAATCCCCGTCCTTAAATGAAACCTGACCCCCCCGTCACCCTCGACCTGGCCCTGCAGCACGGCCTGTCCGAAGAGGAATATCAGCGCCTCCTGGATATCCTGGGGCGCACCCCGACCTACGCCGAACTGGGCGTCTTCTCGGTCATGTGGTCGGAACACTGCTGCTACAAGAACTCCATCGCCCACCTGAAGACCCTGCCCCGCAAGGGTCCGCGCACCCTGGTCGAAGCGGGCGAAGAGAACGCCGGCCTGGTGGACATCGGGCACGGCCTGGCGGTGGCCTTCAAGATCGAATCGCACAACCACCCCTGCGCGGTCGAACCCTACCAGGGCGCGGCCACCGGCGTGGGCGGCATCATGCGCGACATCTTCACCATGGGGGCGCGGCCCATCGCCAGCCTGGACAGCCTCCACTTCGGGCCGCTGGACAACGCCCGCCACCGCTTCCTGATGGACGGCGTGGTGCGCGGCGTGGGCGACTACGGCAACTGCCTGGGCATCCCCACGGTGGCCGGGGAAACCTACTTCCACGAAGGTTACGGCACCAACCCCATCGTCAACTGCATGGCCGTGGGAGTGGTGCGCACCGACCGCATAGCCTCGGCCATCGCCGAAGGCGAGGGCAACACCGTGATCATCTACGGGTCGCGCACCGGCCGCGACGGCATCCACGGCGCCACTTTTGCTTCCGAAGAGATCAGCGAAGAGTCCGAAGCCAAGCGCTCGTCGGTGCAGGTAGGCGACCCCTTCGCCGAAAAGCTGCTGCTGGAAGCCACCCTGGAACTGGTCAAGTCCGGAACTCTGGTGGGGGTGCAGGACATGGGCGCAGCGGGGATCACCTGTTCTTCCAGCGAAATGGCGGCCAAGGGCAAGGCCGGCATCATCATTGACCTGGATAAGGTGCCGCTGCGCGAAGCGGGCATGAGCGCCTATGAAATCCTGCTGTCGGAATCCCAGGAACGGATGCTGGCGGTGGTGCACCGGGGCCGGGAAGAGGAAGCCGAGGCCATCCTGGACCGCTGGGAACTGCTCCATTCCCGCCTCGGCCATGTCACCAACGACGGCCGCATGCGAGTCCTGTTCCAGGGCCGGGAAGTGTGCGACGTGCCCCCCTTCGAACTGGCCCTGGGAGGCGGAGCGCCGGTGTATCATCGCGAGTCCCGCCGCCCCGCCAAGCTGGACGAGTACAACGCCGCCGACCTGTCGCCCTACCGCGCCGACCGCGACTGGAATGTGGCCTTGCTGGAAATGCTGGCCTCGCCCAATGTCTGCGACAAAGGCTGGGTGACCCGGCAGTACGATTCCACCGTGCGCACCAACACCGTGCAGGGGCCCGGAGGCGACGCCGCCCTGTTGTGGGTCAAGGAGACGGACACCGCCCTGGCCGTGACCACCGACTGCAATCCCCGCTTCGTTTACCTGAATCCCCGCCGGGGCGCCGCCCTGGCCGTGGCCGAAGCCGCCCGCAACGTCTCCTGCACCGGCGCCCAGCCGATCGCCATCACCAACTGCCTGAACTTCGGCAATCCCTACAAGCCGGAGTCGTTCTACTTCTTCGCCGAAGCCGTGGCCGGCATGGGCGAAGCCTGCCGCGCCTTCGACACTCCCGTGACCGGCGGCAACGTGTCGTTCTACAACGAGAGCGAAGAGACCTCCATTCTCCCCACCCCCGTCATCGGCATGCTGGGGTTGCTGGAAGACGTGACCAAGACTGTGCGTTCCCACTTCCAGCAGGCGGGCGACCGGGTCGTCCTCCTGGGAACCACCAAACCGGAGCTGGGCGGCAGCGAATACCTCTGGCACCACTACGGCGTTCTGGCCGGGGACGCGCCGGCCCTGGATCTCGATCTGGAGAAGCGCACCCAGGAGGTAGTGCGGCAGGCCATCGCCGGCGGCTGGGTGCGGTCGGCTCACGACTGCGCTGAAGGCGGCCTGGCCGTGGCCCTGGCGGAATGCTGTCTGCGCGACCGGGAGCGCCCCCTGGGCGCGACCGTCGCCCTCGAACCGGGCGACTTGGCCGCCGCCGACCTGCTCTTCGCTGAAAGCGCCTCCCGCATCATCCTCTCGGTGCCGCCGGAGCACGCCGCCGAAGTGTTGCAGCTGGCCGCACTGAAGGGCGTCCCTGCCGCCGACCTGGGCGCGGTGGGCGGTGACCGTCTGGTCCTGGGCGCCTGGGTGGACCTGGACCTGGCCCGCATGGCGGAAGCGTATTACAACGCTCTGCCGGCGTACTTCCAGGCGGTCGCGGCGGCGGAATAAGCTATAGCGCCAGGATAATGATGGTTGCTCTTCCTGCCCCCGAATAAATTCGGGGGCTCTCTGGGTTTATCAAAAGTCTCTGAAGAGACTGGCGAGACAGGAGACGGTGGAATTCCAGCCATTCGCTGACGGTCATTGAGAAATTGATGCACCAATTTGGTGTCCGGGTGGTGGCATGCTTCCCCCGCGGGGGCCACTGCGTGGTGGCTCCCGACCGGGCACTACCCTATCTCGCGGTATCCGGCCTTGGTCGGTCGGGAGACGAAGCATGCTCCCCTTGACCATCCCACCCGCATGCTTCGTTTCCCGGATGGCCAGAAGACCAGCTCGGGATCGTGATAAGGGCAGGCGAAGGTGCGCAGGTCAGAGGGGTACCTCGCCCTCCGGGAACCACCACGCAGTGGCCCCCGCGGGGGAAGCATGCCACCACGCCATCGCGGGAATGGTGCATTAACTATTTAGTGACCATCAGAGACTTCCTTACGATAGAGAGCACCCGAATTTATTCGGGTGTGGCTGGTGATGAAGCTCGAATCCAGGATTCCACGACTACTGACCATTCCGGCAGGTATTGCCCTGGTTGTAATCCTCCTTGTGGCCACCCGTCCTCTCTGGCTTCCGGACGCTTTCCTCATCCGCATCGGCTCTGATAAACTCGAGGCCGCCACCGGCTACCGTCTTGAAGCCGGGGACGGCCGCGTGCGTTTTCACCGCCTCGATCTGTCCGATATCACACTGCACGACACCACCGGGCAGGTCGTAATCACCGCTTCCCGCCTCGAAATCCGCTGGCGCGTTCTGCCCCTGCTGCAGCGCCGCCTGGTCATCCGTTCGCTGGAACTGGACCGCCCGCACATCGCCCTTGCCCCTTTTCTGCACCCCCCGCCGGAACAATTCCCGCAGCCGGTTCCCGAAGATACGGCCTCCATTTCCCAACCGGCCCCGGCGCCGTCTTCCCCCGATGCTTTTCCACTGGAAATATACCTTCAGCGCCTGGACATAACCCGGGCCGCTCTGCGTCTGGAACAGGACGGCCTGGCGGCCCGGATCGGCGGCTTGGACCTGTCGCTGCGGGAAGCACGGATCCGGAGTTCGCGGGATTACCGCGCCGGCCTGACCATGAGCCTGGACGATTCGCTTTACCTGCGGTGGCAGCGGGATAGCGTGACGGTGGACCTGGCCTGCGCGGCCGCCCTGGAACTTTCCGCCTCGACGGAACACGACAGCGGCCGGGCGCGGCTGGCTTTGCGGCTGGTCCCGCGGTTGCAGGCCGGGATGGCAGCGGCGGCGCGGCAGGACGTTCCCCTGCCCGATGTCACCCTGACGGCGGCAGCCGTTTTCACCCCCGCGGGCGCGATTTTGGCCGACAGCCTGGCCCTGGAGTTCGATGGCCGTCCGGCCCTGCGCGCCTCCGCCCGGGTGGATCTGCCCGGCCGCCGGCTGGATCTGGAGGTGACGGAAGGGAGGGTGAATCTGGCCGAAGCGTGGGAGATCCTGGGGCGATGGCAGTCCGTCCGGGGGGACCAGCACGGCCGGGAACGGCCGCGGCTGGCGGGGGACCTGGCGCTGCGGGAATGCTCGCTGGGGCTGTCGCTGGACCCGGCGCGGCCGGATCTGGCCGTGGTCCTGCGCGGGGGCCTGGAAGGGCTCTCCTACCGCGACCCGGAAGCCGGGCTGTCCCTGGAGGGCCTGGGGCTCAACGCCTTTTTTCGGGGACGGCTGTTTCCCCTGGCGTGGGCGCACGTGGACGCCGGCCTGGACCTGAGCCTGCGTTCGCTGGCCGTGGATCATCCAGGCGGTGCGGTGATGGCCGTGGATCAGTTCGACCTGGGCGTGGCGGTGAAGGTGGATTCCGGGCTGGCGCATCCGGAGGCGCAACTGGTGTGGGAAGGGAACGGCCCCTGGGGCGCGGCCAACCGGGGGAGCTTCGCGGCGGTGGCGGAGCGTCTGGATACCACCCGCTGGACCGCTTCGCCGGGGCTGCTGGTGGAAGGGAGCGCCGCGCTGGCCGGGCTGAATCTCGCCGCCGCGCCGGCGCCGGGATTCGAGGGGCTGCTGGACGCCGCCCTGGATCTGACAGCCCGCGGCCTGGAGGACGTGACGGCCCGGGTGACGCTGGAGGGACGGGAGACCGCCTTGAAGCTGTCCCAGCGGGACCTGCCCCTGACCGGCCTGGCCCTGGCCGCTGACCTGGCCGGGTCGCTGTCGGAAGACTTCGCCTCCCTGCGGTGGCGGGAAATCCACGCCACCCTGCCGCCTTACGCCAGCCTGGATGGGGCCGGGAGATTCGGCCGCTCTGGGTGGGCCCTGGACACCCTCCGGGCAACGCTGACGACGGAGCCCCTGTTGGAATTCATCCGGCCGCTGCTGCCGCCGGATTTGGCCGCCGCTGCCCTGTCCGGATCTCTGACCCTGGCGGGCCGGGCGAAAAGCGCGCCGGCCTGGGGCACGGGGCTGGCCTGGCACGGCGACCTGGCGCTGACCGGGGCGGGGCTGGCCTTCGACCTGCCCGCCTGGGGTGTGTCGGGAGATTCGGTTGAACTGGGGGCGACCGCGTCCGGGGACGGAAACCTGCTGGCGGTGGAAGCCGAGACCTGGGCCGGCAACCTGTACCTCCCCCGGATGCGGCAGGCGCCCTTCCGCCACGCGGGCGCGGGCCTGCGGGGACAATTGCGGGACGGAACCCGGCTCCAGGATGCCTTCGCCTGGGCCGAATCGCGCGAGATGCACCTGGACGCCCAGGGGTACGGCGAACTGGAACCGGCCGATACCGGGCTGGCGGGCCGGTGGGAAGTCCAGATCCAGCTCCGCGCCGACGACCCGGTCCAGCCCCTGGACAGCCTGTGGGTGGAGGGCCGCGCTGATGCCGCCATCATCCTGGATCTGCCCGTCGCCACGCTGCAGGGGCACCTGCGGAGCGACAGCCTGGCCCTGCAATGGGGGCAGGACGTGCGCCTGGAAGGACTGCGCCTGCGCCTGCCCCTGGACCGGGGGCGGCTGCCGGCGGACGGGGCAAACCGGGCGCTTTCCGACCCTCTTCCCCCGGAATTGACCGACCCGGCGTTGTACTCGGCTTGGCAGCACCGGCTTTCCGCCTCTCCCGAGGCGGGCTCCATCCGCCTGGAGCGGGTGGAATCGGGCGAGTACCGCATGCAACACCTGGACGGCCGCCTCCACCTGCTGAATAACCGGCTGATCCTGCCCCGCTTCAGCCTGGAAGCGTACGGCGGCTCCCTGCTCGGCTCCGCCTGGATGGAATTCTCCGCCCTGCACCCCGATTCGGTGCGCTGGGGGGTGCGCGGCTCCGCCGAACGGATCAATACTTCCCTTCTCCCCGGCATCGCCTCCTCGGTGACGGGGGCCGAAGGGGAAATCGGCGCGTTCGGCCACTTCCAGGGCCGGGGCTTCGATCCCGCCGGCATGGCCCTGGAAGGCGGTCTGGACATCACTCGCATCGGCCGCCAGGTAGCGGACAACCTGCTGAGGTTCCTGGACCCGGAGGAGACCGACCCCTCCATCCAGACCTACCGCGGCTACCTGCGCCGGGGCTGGGGCGTACGGGTGTTCTCCTTCACCGTCAAGGACGATTTTGTTTACGCCGCGTTGACTCCCGCCAAGCCCCCCTTCAGCCAGTTGGACATGTTCCTGGTGTCGCGGCTGGTGGGGCTGGGCCGGTCGGTCACCTTCGGCCGGGTGCCGTTGCGCTTCTTCCTGCAGCGGCCCGGCGCCTCCCTGCCTCCCGCCCAATAGAAATGCCGGTTCGCCCGAAAGCGAACCGGCATGGGTTGTTCCGCTGGGAACACGGCGGATTCCCGGCCGTCACGAGGCCGGAAAAAACGCCGCGGATCCTGGCTGTGAAGCTACTTGCGCCGTTCGACCAGGATGATGAACCCGTCGTCGCCGCCCAGGTAGCGGTTCAGCCCGCCCCCTTCATCCCGCTGGTTGCTGTTGCCGCCGACGGTTGACCCCAGCGATCGGAAGAACAGCATTCCGCTGACGGTGCCGGAATCCAGGGCCGGATTGGTGTTCATCATCCAAATCAGGCCGCAGTAGAGGTAGTAGTACAGGGCCGAATTCCAACTGGCGCTGGACCGGACATTGGGCAGCGGATCGAAGGCCAGGGCGGGCGTGACGCTCGCGCAGAAGATGAGGCCCGCCAGGGCCAGGCTCAGGGTCGTCCGGAGAATGGATGACTTCTTCATGATGGTGTCCCCTCGTTAGACATCCTGTTTTTACGATCGGCCATGCCGAAGTAAAAGGCGAATGGTACGCCGGCCGGATCTTCCGCCGGAGTCTTGGCGGCGGAAGCTTCCCGGTGAATGAAGCGGCTGATTTCCTGGAAAAGGGTGCCGGCGAATTCCGGGCTCAGGTGATACCAGTGAGTGCGGGCGGTGGAGGGCGTCTCGCCATTCTGAAAGCGATTCTGGATGACGGTCAGGATGGCCTCGGGAATGCTCCCGGGAATCTGCTGCTCGTCCACCGGGCAACTGCCCATGTAGTAGTAGTAGGGCTTGGTGACCGCCGTAACCTGGGTGCATTCGTGCTCGTAGGCGTTGCCCGTACCCACCAGCAGTTCGTGGATGGCGCGCTGCAGCCCTTCCGCCTGGTGCGGGTGCAGGCGGTACACCTTGAGGAGCGGCTGCCCCACGGTGTTGCGGAAAGCGTCCAGGTGGCTTAACAAACCGGAAATGCGGGCCGACATGTCAGCGGGATCGAACAGACTGGCGTGCGCTTCGGCCGCGTAATACAGGGTCTTGCTCTTCTCCGTTTCCCGGCGAATGTGGCCCTTCTGCTCCAGGTCCTTCAGAATGGTCAGCAGGGCCCGGCGCTGCAGGTCATAGGGCGCGTGAATCAAATAAGAGACTTCGGCCAACAGATCCTGAAAGGTCTGCGGCCCCTTGGTCAGGATGGTCATCAACTCGCGATGAATCTGCCGGATCTTGACGAAGCCCGTGGACAGGCTGTTCAGCTCGTCCAGGGCCTTCATGCTGTACTGCACGTTGCGCAACGAGATCCCCAAATCCGCCACCACGGACATCTGGGCGCTGGATATGGGTTCTTCCTCATGATGCTGCCGGGCGGCGTCAACCATGGCCAGCTTGAGCAGGTGCTTCATGGTTGAGATGTCCCGATAGCCTTTGTCCAAAGCCCAGCCACAAATGCTTTGGAAAAGCCCGTACAACAGCAGAGTGTCGTTGTCCCGCACCTGCATCTTGACCTCCACTTCCCGGATGGAGTAACAGAACTCGCCATGGAGTTCTGTGCGCAGTTCTATGGCCTCCCGGCAACATTATACAAAAAAAACTACGGTAAATCAAGTGCAATTTTTTGCATATTTGGACTCGACCCCTTTTAACGCCATTTAAAGTATCACAAAACAAACGTTTGGTTACAATCCGGGAGGCGATAAAATATTTCTCTTGACGATGCGGAGACCGGGGTTTGGCCGCCTCTCGCGCCTCCCGGTATCTTCCGGGAAGCGGGGGCCAAAACTGCCGCTCCCACCCGGAATTCGCTTGCTTTCCCGGCGGAATTTTCGTATCTTGATGGGCGTTAAACCGGGAGCCACAGATGCACACAGATGATCACAGATTAAATGATCTATCGGAAAAGATCATCGGTTGCGCCTTTCGGGTCCACAACACCCTGGGCTACGGATTCCTGGAGAAAGTCTATGAAAGAGCGCTGGTGTTTGAACTGAAGCGAGCAGGATTGGCAGTTGAGCAGCAGAAGCCGGTTCAAGTGCAATATGAGGGGCTTGTCGTGGGAGATTACGTCTGTGATCTCGTGATAGAGAATGCCATCATCGTGGAGTTGAAATCCGTTCGCGCGCTTGAAGATTCCCATATCGCCCAGGGGCTGAACTATTTGAAGGCGACAGGTTTGAAGCTTTGTCTGATACTGAATTTCGGTCCATCAAAGGTAAACATCAAAAGGCTGAAAAACTAACAATCTGTGAATATCTGTGTTATCTGTGGCTAATTTGAGGCTATCATGTCCGAAGCAGCCTGGAAGACCGCTATCACCGACGTGTCCGGCGGTCAGATTCGTGTCCGCGGCTACGACATCGCGGACCTGATGGAGCATCTCTCCTTTGCCGACGCCGTCTACCTGATCCTGAAAGGCGAGCTGCCCACCAACCAGCAGAAGCGCATGATGGAGGCCATGCTGGTATCGTCTCTAGATCACGGCCCCACACCCCCCTCCAACCTGGCCGCGCGCACCGTCATGTCGGGCGGCAATCCCTTGAACGCGGCGGTGGCGGCCGGGGTCATGACCATCGGCGATTCGCACGGCGGAGCCATCGAACAGTGCGCCCGCCTGCTGCAGGAATGGGCCAAGAAGGACGGTTCCCCCCCGGACCTGGCCCGGCAACTGGTGGCGGAGCTGAAGGAGAAGGGCAAGCGCATGCCCGGCTACGGCCACCGCCTGCACAAGCGCGATCCCCGCACCGTCAAGCTGCTGGAGATCGCCGAGCGGATCGGCTACCGCGGCCGGATCATCGAGCTGGCCGTGGCCGTGCAGGAGGAGCTGGAGGCCTCCTCCGGCAAGGACCTGCCCCTGAACGTGGACGGAGCCATCGCCGCCATTATCAGCGAGATGGGTTTCGACTGGCGCCTGGGCAAGGGGTTCTTCATCATCAGCCGGGTGCCGGGCCTGGTGGCCCACGTCCACGAGGAGTGGACCCGGGAGAAGCCCATGCGCCGGCTGGGCCCGCCCGAATACCAGTACGACGGCCCCGGCCCGCGGGAGATCGGATGAGGGCGGCCTGGGCGTGGCTGGCCCTCCTGGCCCTGGCGATCCCCTCCGCCAACGCGCAGTTCGCCCCCGGCGACAGCCTGAAACGGCACCTGGCCGGGAAGATGTTCCTGCTGGGTCCCGGCGCCCGGGCCGACGCCCTGGGCGGCGCCGGCGCCCTGCTGGGTGAAGCCTACAGCGGCCTGTACAATCCCGCCGCCCAGGTGCTGATGTCGGACGCGGCGGCGGTGATCTACTACAGCCCGCAGCCCTACTTCGTCAACGCCGGCGATTTCCTGACCCTGGGCGCGGCCGCGCATTCCGAATTCGGCTACGTCTCCGCCTCCTACCTGACCCGCCAGGCGGTCGGAGAGTCCCCCGAAGAAGAGGCCACTTCCCTGCTGCTGGCCGGCCGGGCCACGTCCAAGCTGGCCTTCGGCCTGGGGATGAAGATCCTGATCACCCGCAGCGGATTCGTGCCGCTGAACCAGAGCAGCGAC
Source organism: Candidatus Zixiibacteriota bacterium (assembly GCA_003599535.1). Taxonomy (GTDB): domain Bacteria; phylum Electryoneota; class B3-LCP; order B3-LCP; family B3-LCP; genus SURF-9. The sequence continues at coordinate 13,433 of QZKQ01000080.1, forward strand.
CAGACCTACAAGATGGCCTTCGACCTGGGCCTGGTCCTGTCCGGCTTCCTGCCCCAGGCCACCTTCGGCCCCGGCGATCCCGAAGAGGGCGGTTACCGGGAACGCTTCGGCCGCCCCTTCCCCCCCGGCCTGGTGCTGGGCGCCGCCTTCCTGAACCTGGGCGGCAGGGTGGAGTACCCCGAAGCCCTGGACAGCGAGATGCTGCCCCAGACCTTCCGCGCCGACCTGTTGTGGGGCGCCTGGAACGGCGGCTGGATGGATCTGCGCCTGGTGGGCGAACTGGAGAAGCTGCTGATCGAGCGCACCCCCGAAGGGGGCTTCAAGGACGCCACCGACGCCTTCTTCAACTCCTGGGGCGGAGGCGGCCTGGAGGGCGGCTGGACCTCCCGGCTGGGGGTGGAGCTGTCCGCCTTCAGTCTGGGATCCCTGCGCCTGGGCTGGTCGGTGGACTATGGCGACCACCGGGCGTACCAGCACGCGGGGCTGGGCCTCGGGCCGGAATGGCTCCGCGCCAACGTCGCTTTCGTCAATGAGCCCGGCCCTCAGTTCACCTGGGGCGACGGCTTCCGCCTGGATCTCGCCGCCAACCTGACCTATGACCAGATCCGCCGCTGGACAGGGCAGGAATAACAGGGATCATGCGTTAGAGGACTCATGGGCTACCTCATAGATCTGCTGGCAGAAAATCCCATCCTCCTGCTGTTCAGCGTCATCGGCCTGGGTTACCTGCTGGGCAACATCCGCGTCTTCGGCTTCAGCCTGGGGATCGCCGCGGTGTTGTTCGTGGGGATCTTCTTCGGTGCCCTGGACCCGCGCCTGATACTGCCGGAATACATCTACGTCATCGGGCTGGTGCTGTTCGTTTACGCCATCGGGTTGCAGTCCGGCCCCGGTTTCTTCGCCTCCTTCCGCCGCCGGGGATTTCGGCCCAACCTCGTGGCCGCGGCCATTCTGGCCGGGGGGGCGGGGCTGACCGTCCTGTTCTGGCATCTCCTGCCGGTTTCGGCCCCCTGCATCGCCGGGCTGTTCTGCGGCGCCCTAACCAACACGCCGGCCCTGGCCGCGGTGGTGGAGACCATGCGCACCCTGCCTCCCGAGCTCCCCTCCCAGGCCGGGCGCATGGCCTGCGACAGCCCCGTGGTGACCTACGGCCTGGCCTACCCTTTCGGCGTGTTGGGCGTGATCCTCTGGTTCTACGTCTTCCGCAAGCTCTTCCGGGTGGACTTCGCCCGCGAAGAGTCCGAGCGGCTGAAGGAATCGTCCGCCGGGGCCATCTCCAGCCGCACCTACCGGGTCATCAACCCGGCGGTGGCGGGTAAGAAGGTCCAGGAGGTGCTCTCTTACATCGAGCACCCCGGGTTCGTTTTCAGCCGCATCAAGAAGGGGGAGCACGTCCAGGTGGTCTCCCCCGATACCACCCTGGAGACCGGCGACCTGCTGGTGGCCGTGGGCACCCCCGACGCCCTGGAACGCGCCCGCATCCTGCTGGGTGTACAGGAAAGCGAGCACTTGGCCGACGACCTGGAGGGGTTGACCTCCCGCCGCGTGTTCGTCTCCCACAAGGCGGTCATCGGCAAGTCCATCGCGGAACTGGAATTGCCCAAACGTTTCGGCGCCACCATTACCCGGCTGCGCCGCGGCGCGGTGGATTTCGTCCCCCCGCCGGAGACCGTGCTGGAGCTGGGCGACCGCATCCGCATCGTGGCCCAGAAGGATCACATCGAGCGCCTCAGCGCCTACTTCGGCAATTCCCTGCAGGCCATTTCCGAGACGGATTTCCTGTCCCTCTCCCTGGGCATCGTGCTGGGAGTGTTCCTGGGGATGGTCCCCTTCACCCTGCCCAATGGGGCCACCTTCCGGCTGGGCTTCGCCGGCGGGCCGCTGATTGTGGGTTTGATCCTGGGGCGGCTGGAGCGCACCGGGCCGATCAGTTGGGGACTGCCCTTCACCGCCAACCTGGTGCTGCGCCAGGTGGGACTGGTCTTCTTCCTGGCGGCCATCGGCACCCGGGCGGGACAGGGGTTCGGCGCCACCTTCCAGGCGGGCGGCCTGGGATTGATCGCCGCCGGGGCCCTGCTGACCAGCGCGGTGGCCGTTTCCGCCATCCTGCTGGGGTACAAGTACCTGAAGCTCCCCATGGCCGCGGTCATGGGCATGGTCTCCGGGATGCAGACCCAGCCGGCCTGCCTGGCCTATGCCAATCAGCAGACGGAAGGCGAACTGCCCAACATCTGGTACGCCACCGTCTACCCCGTCTCCATGGTGGCCAAGATCATCCTGGCCCAGGCGCTGGTCTCGGCACTGCTGCAAAGAGGGTGAGGAGGCTTGCCGATTTATCATTCTCCCCCTTGACTTTCGGCCCTTCCGGGCGTATCTTACTGGTACCGGGGTGAGACGGGGTGGAGAGAACCGGATACGCATGAAAAAGCTGCTCTGCTTCATTGACGACAGCCCCGAGGAGCGGGCGCTGTTCGCGGAGGTGTTCGGCGCGCCGGACGCCGCCTTCGAGGCCATCTGCGCCGAAACCTTCGACGAGGCCCTGCGCCGCTTGCGGGATCTGGGCCGTACCCCCGACTTGTTCGTCCTGGACCTCTACTTCCCCGGCGGTGAAATTGAAGAGACCGGGGAAGAAGAAATCTCCGAGCCGGCCTTCCTCCCCGACCAAGGGGACATGACCCGGGCTTTTCTGAACCTGGAGACGGCCCGCCGGCGCTTCCAGACCCTGCGCCGCGCCCTGGGGCAGACCCCCGCCGGCGGCCTGGAGCTGCTGCGCCGGGCGGGGGAAGCCTTCCCCGGCGTGCCGGCGGTAACCTACACCCGCAAGGGGACCATCGAGGAGGCGCGCCGCGCCCGCCGGGCCGGCGCCCGCGACGTGCTGCAGAAGCCTTCCGGCCGGGACTGGGACGACACCCGCCGCCTGACCCGGGTCCGGCGCGGAGAGCTGGAGGCGGCCTTCGAGGAAGCGATGGCCGCCGGATCCAAGGGGTAACCATGGGAAACGATCTGCTCGACCGCCTGGAATCGCTGGCGGAGGGGGGCGCCCTGATGCACGGCGAACGCCGCTTTCTGCTCGTAACACCTGAGGTTTGGGTGGAACTGCAACGCGCGGCCGAAGCGGAAACCGGCGCCGACCGGGTGGGGCAGACGCTGTACCACGCCGCCCGCCGCTGGGGTCTGGAATTGACCGGGGAGTTCCAGCAGGACCTGGACCTGCCCCGTGAAGACCTGGTTCGCCATGCGGCCGTGTTCGCCCGGCAGTTGGGCTGGGGCCGGGTGGAGATCACCAGCCTGGAGACGGGCCGCGGCAGCCTGGAACTGGAGGTTTTTCACAGCGCTTTCGCCGAAGCTTACGCCAAGGCCGGGCACCCCGTCTGCCACCTGATCCGGGGACTCTTCGCCGGCGTCTGGCAAGCCCTGTTGGGGGCGGAAGTGGAAGGCCTGGAAGCCCGCTGCCGCGCGGTGGACGGCCCGGGTCCCTGCATGTTTATGTTCGCCGCCACCGGCGCCCGCCGGCAATTTGGCATCACCGTCACGGCCGGTAACGAATAATCCTTATAACTTTCCATACCCGATTCGGAGAAGAACCGATGAGCGCCATTGTCCATTTTAAAGATGACACCTTTCAGCAGGAAGTGCTGCAGAGCGACATTCCGGTGCTGGTGGATTTCTGGGCCGAGTGGTGCGGACCCTGTCACATGATCGCCCCCTTCGTGGAGCAGATCTCCGACGAGTACCAGGGTCGCGTCAAGGTCGGCAAGCTGAACGTGGATGAGAATCCCCGCACCGCCTCCTCGTTCGGCATCCGGGGCATCCCCACCCTGCTGCTGTTCAAAGGCGGCAAGGCCGTCGAGCAGATCATCGGGGCCGTGCCCAAGGCCCAGATCAAATCCCGTCTGGATGCCCACCTGTAGGAGCCCTCATGCCCCGTGGCAACAACCAAAAGTCACCCTCTTCCTGGTCTAACCCCGGCCTCATCCGCGAAATCCTGGAAGAATCCCGCACTGTGGCCGTGGTGGGCCTGTCCGACAAGACCTTCCGCCCCAGCCATGACGTGGCCCGCTTCCTGATCGAGCACGGCTACCACGTCGTGGGCGTCAATCCCAACGTGGATGAAATCCTGGGCGCCATCTGCTATCCCACCCTGGCCGAAGTGCCCGAACCCATTGACGTGGTCTGCGTCTTCCGCCGCCCGGAAGCGGTGGACGCGGTGGTCTCCGAAGTGATCCGGCTGAAGATCCCCTACCTCTGGCTGCAGATCGGCGTGGTGGATGAAGCCGCCGCCCAGCGCGCCCACGAGGCCGGGGTCAAGGTGGTGATGAACCGCTGCATGAAGCTGGAGCTCGAGCGCCAGTAACCCACCCACTTTTCCCTTGTTTTTGCCCGGAATTTTGGTTACAATAGAATCACCTGTCCGGAAGAAACGGAACCCCACCCAGGAGAACGGTCATGGCGGAATGGAAATGCACCCAGTGCGGCGCGGTCAAGGATGGCCGCTGCAAGCCCAAAAAGTGCTCCCAGTGCGGCGGTCAGGACACTTTCCAGAAGAAAGAATAGGTTGAGCAGTCGGACGGCGGAACCGTCCGCCTCCACCTGCGAAAGGTTCAGCATGTCTCTGCGTCCCTGGAAACGCCTGTGCCTGGCCCTGGGCCTGGCAGGGGCTGCCGCTTTTACCTCCGCGCCGGCCGGCACGGTCTACCTGAAATGGGTCGAGGAGCTGCCGGTGCTCCGGGAAGCCGGTGGTTGGGCTACCGGCGTGCCCGCGTTGGACGCGGCGCTGCACGATTTTGCGGTGCGCGAGGTCCGGCCCGCCGTGCCGTTCAAGCTGGCGGCTGACCCGGTGGGCCTGCGCCGAGTGCTCCGGCTGGAACTGGCCCGGGACGCCGACGCGGCGTCCCTGGCGGCCCGCCTGAAGGCCCTGCCCGGGGCCGTCTACGCCGAATCCGCCCCGATACGCACCCTGGACGTGGTGAAGGAACCTTCCGCACCGCCCCGCGGCCTGGACGAGATCCCCGGCGACCCGCTCTACCCCCAGCAGTACTTCCATCCCCTGATCCAGACTCCCGCCGCCTGGGACCGGACCCACGGCGAAGGCGTGGTCGTGGCCGTGGTGGACAACGGCACCGACTGGGATCACCCCGACCTGTACGCCAACCTCTGGGTCAACCCCGGGGAGGACCTGAACGGCAACGGACTGGTGGATGGCTCGGACTGGAACGGGGTGGATGACGACGGCAACGGCTTTGTGGACGACCTGCGCGGCTGGGATTTCTATGACGGCGACCCCGACCCCAGCCCCGAAGTCAGCCAGGGCGGGAGCTACGACAATCACGGCACCCACACCGCCGGGCTGGTGGCCGCGGTGATGAACAACCGGGGCGTGGTGGGCACGGCGCCCGGCTGCGACCTGATGCCCATTCGCGCGGGGTACGGCGGGAGCATCTTCCAGGGATTGGAAGGGATCATCTACGCCGCCCACAACGGCGCCGACATCATCAGCCTCTCCTGGGGCGGGCCCGGGTCCAGCTCCTATGAGCAGGACATCATCACCGACGCCGGCGCCCAGGGAGCCCTGGTGGTCGCGGCGGCAGGCAACGAAAACAGTTCGCTGCCGCACTATCCCGCAGCCTACGAAGGCGTCCTGTCGGTGGCCTGGCTGAATGCCAACGACACCAAGGCCGGCGGATCCAACTATGGCGCCTGGGTCGCCCTGGGCGCTCCGGGGACTTCCATCCTGTCCCTCTTCCCCAGCAGCAGCTACGGCACCTCCTCGGGCACCTCCATGGCCACCCCCATGGTGGCCGGCGTGGCCGCGTTGGTGAGAGCCTTTCACCCCTCCTGGTCAGTGGACCAGGTGCTGACGCAACTGGTCAGCACGGCCGACGACATTTCCCTGAAGAACCCTGCCTATCCGGGAATGCTGGGCGCCGGCCGGATCAACGCCTACCGCGCGGTGACCGAGACCGCCCCCGGCTTCGCCATTCTGGACATGTCCGCCGAAGAGGTCGGCGGCGACCAGGACGGCCGCGTGGACCCCGGGGAAAACGCCCGCCTCTCCCTGACCCTGAAAAACTACGGATCGGCCACCAGCGGGGTGCAGGTCGTACTGCTGGGCAGCCTGCCGGAAGTCCAGGTGGTGCAGGGCATCTGGGATATTCCCCAGTTGGCTGCCGGCGGCACCGCGACCAACCCCGCCGGCACCTTCGAAGTCTCTCTCTCCCCCTTCACCCTGAGCAACCGGGAAATTCCACTGACCTTCACCGTCTCGGCGGAAAACTTCTACACCACCACCCTGAGCGCCCCCCTGGCCGTGGATCCCGCCTTCGCCCACCACGACACCGGCAATGTGGTCTTCACCGTCACCGATTTCGGCGTCTTCGGGTACAATGATTACACCAATACCCTGAATCCCTACATCGGCCGGGGATTCCGCTTCCCCGCCACCGGGTCCAATGCTCTGTTCCACGGGTCGCTGATGGCCGGCGTCTCCACCGCCAGGGTGAGCGACTGCGCCTACGGCGACAATTTCGCCCTGCGCTACGACTGGACCACCGCGACTGGGGGCGAAATCACGATGGGACCGGGCGAAGCGGCGGATCAGCAGGGCTTCGCCGTTTATCAGGATTCCGGGGCCGGAAACGAGCAGATCGGGCTGCAGGTGACGCAGGAAAGCTACGCCTGGAAATCTCCGCCGGGCGACGATTTCGTGCTGCTCTCCTTCCTCGTCAAAAACGTCTCCCCCCGCGATCTGGACAGCCTCTACCTCGGCCTCTACCTCGATTGGGACGTGGCCGACCTAGACAGCAACGAGGCCGGCTGGAACCCGGACCTGCGGTTGGGCTACACCTTCAACGACCAGGTGGTCACTCCCAACACCCGCTACTACGGCTCCTGCCTCTTAAGCCACGATCCCGCCTCCTACCGGGTGATCAACCACAATGCGCTGGGCAACGCGGTGCTGACCGACAGCCTGAAGTACATCTATATGTCCCAGGGCATGGTGACGACCTCCGGCCCCACCTCCGCCGACTACTCTTCACTGCTCTCCGCCGGGCCCTTCAGCCTGGTTTCGGGGGACAGCGTGATGGTTGGATTCGCAGTGCTGGGAGGGGAAAATCTGGATGACCTGCGCGCCAACGCCGCGGTGGCCATTCAGTATTGGGAGGGAATCCCGGCCTCGGGTCCCGCTCCCGCCGCTCTGACCGCGCCGCCGGGGGTCTTTTCCCTGTCCGGCGCATTTCCCCAGCCGGCCAACGGTGAGCTGACCGTGGATTTCGTCCTGCCCGGAGCCGGGCGGGTGGCCTTCGACCTGGTGGACGTGCTGGGCCGCGCCGTGCGCCTGCATGAAGGTGAATACTCCGCCGGCGGGACCTACCGCGTGACGCTGCCCCACCGGGAAATTGCTTCCGGTGTCTACTTCCTGCGGGGGACCAGCCCCTACGGCAACTTCGCCCGTAAAATCCTGTGGCTGAAGTAAAGAAGCCCTGAGCTTCGCCCCCCCGGAATTGCCTCCTCCACCCCCGGCCTGGACGCCGGGCCTTTCCACCTCCCCCCTAATAATTCCAAAAAAATCTTGCATTCCTCCGCCTTTGTGCCTATCTTGTTGCAGCAAAAAAAACACCTTGGGGAGGCGCGAACGCGTCATTCCTGCGGTTCAGCCGCAGAGTTAAGGAGAGGTTATCGCCTTACTTTAAAAGATTTATGCCTTCGGATGCGGCACCGCCGCGTCCGATCTGGGGGAATTTCCATGTACCTTAGGAGGATATGATGAGGAGTGGATTTGGGGCGGGCCGGCTCTGTTTGGCAGGGCTGGCAATCTGGCTCTTCACCGCGTTGGCGCTGACCGCAGCGCCGGGACCGCAGCTTGAACTGACCTCACCGACTCCCCTGCACAATGGAGACCGTGCGACCCTGTCGGGCAGCGGCTTCCTGCCGGGCGAAGTCTTGACCCATTTCGGCGCCGTGGTGCGGTATGAGAACCGGATCCCGGCCGCTTACCGGGGTTTCGACCTCCCGGATCTGGCCGTCACAGCCGACGACGCCGGACGGTTCCAGGTGGAAGTCCCGTTGACCATGCTGTCCGGCGTGCAGGGCCGGGTGCAGTTGGCCTTGTGGCACGATCAGAAGGTCCTGGAGACCGACTTTCTGCCCGTCCGCGATGCCGGCCAGCTGGAATATCCAGGCTTGGACGCCACCGCCGGCACGCTGACTTTCGGCGATTTCGCCCGCGGCGGCCCCGGCGAAGATCCGGTCCTGAATGGGGACGACGTGCCCCTGACCGGCTCCGGCTGGGCCGGTACCGTGTTCCAGGTGGATGAGGAGCGCTACACCACGATCAACGGCACCTCCCCTCCGGATCCGACCTTCTACAATAACCTGACGCACGACATCGTCTTCAGCGGCGGCAGCTTGACGGCCGCCTCCTCGTGCGTGCTGGGGGGCATCACCAGCGCCATCCTCTCCGTCCGCGTGACCGTCCTGGTGTGGGACCCGCCGCAGTACTCCACCATCACCTACACCACCTCCACCGGAGCGGTGCAGGGTGAAGGCTACCTGTCCAGCGCTGACGTGACCGCGCCCCAGGTGCAGTCCGCTTCCGCCACCAGCCTGTACAACATCACAGTGACCTTCTCCGAAGCGGTGACCACGCCCGCCCTGAACGCCGACGCCATTGACAACTGGACGGTGACCTTCAACGGAGCCAAGGCCGTGACAGAGGTGTCGCCCCTGGGTTCCTTGGGTACCACCACCGTGACCCTGACCGTCGCCGACCTGGGCGATCGCGGCGCCACGCCCACGGTGCAGTTCACCACCGGCGCGGATGAATACGAGGACGACGCCGGCAACGACGCCGCCAGCACCATCGCGCCGCACCTCACCGCCGCCGACGACATCGTCCCCCCCACGCCCAGCCTGACCGCCCCCACCGACGGCACCTTCATGGAAGGCGCCTCAGTGGCCTGGACCGCCGCGGCCGGAGCGGGCACGGACGCCTCCCTCCAGGGCCTGCGGCTGCAGGGGTCGGACAACGGCAGCTCCTGGTCCAACTTGGGGGATGATACCAGCGCCCCCTACGGCGCCACCTACACCTTCGGCACGAAGTACACTTACTACCGCGCCCAGGCGTACGACACTGAAGGCAACACCGCCAACTCCGCCTCTTCGGTCAACTTCCAGGATGCCCACCACCTGCACCTGACCACCATTCCCGCCGCCACCCAGGCCGGCGTGGTGTCGGGGCAGTGGACCTTCACGGTGCACGACAACTATGGCAACCCGGAAAACGTCACCCAGACGGTGTCGCTCTCGACTGACGGAGCCAACGGCAGCTTCCGGGCGACGCCTTCGGGAAGCAACATCACCTATGTCAACCTGATCAACGCCTCCGCCGGCAACTTCTACTACTACGACACCCACCCGGGCAATCCCTGGGTCAAAGTGGTCAACGTGGCCCTGCTGGACGACTCCACCCAGTACACCGTCAATCTTAACACCGGCATCGCCTCGATCCAGATCCGCACCGCCACGGGCGGGGAGGGATCCGCCACCGGCGCCCTGGAAGTGGCCGGAGCGGCCAACGGCGGCACCTACAACGTGACGGATTGGATGTATGCGGCCGGGTATAACTCCCTGGGCCAGTACGTGGAAGACGTGGCCGCCACCTGGGACGTGGTCGGCTCCCTGCCCACCGGCGGGGGATCGGGATTCCAGAAC
>QZKQ01000070.1 GCA_003599535.1 Candidatus Zixiibacteriota bacterium
GTCAGGAGCCGGGAGTCAGAATATCACACTGAAAGGGTGGTCTTTTAGTAGCCGTAGGTTTCAACCTACGGAGAACGGATTCCCCAACCTCCTGTGCCACCCTGAAGGGGTGGACCAAAATACGCGTAACTCGTTAAACCCGTTCAATCCGTCATTCTGGCGCTGAGCAGAAGCGGGAAACCGGTCTCAATCGGCGGTGCATCTCATTACGGCAGGTGCTCCAGGTCGTCCAGATCCTTGTGTCGCCCGGATGCCCGTTTGTTCTGCTTCAGCATATCCAGGCTGATGATGAAAACCCTCACCCCGTCGATGCTTTCGGTGCTTTTGGCCTCAAACGCGGCCTCGAATTCCACTCCGGATATGCTGGTCCAGATTTTCAGGCGCAAAGGAGGGGTTCCCATGCGGATGATCCGATCCTCTTCCAGGAAAAGCTCAGGTACCACATCGGGCGTCGCAAAACCGAAATCCTTCAGCGCCGCCGCCACCTTCCGGGCGTTCTCCGGCGACCGTTCGACCCAGACGTCCATATCCGCCGTGGCCCGGGGGTAGCCGTAATGGGCCACCGCGTACCCGCCGATCAAAAGATATTTAACCTGGTGTCCGTTTAACAACTTCAAGAACTCTTTGAAGTCGTCCGGAACATGCATGGCGGCCATAATTCAGCCTCCGCAGGTACTCCACTAAATTCCAGCGTTCCGCCGGAGTCAGGGAATGGTAGTAAACCTTGCGGTCGTCGGTATCGCGGCGGGAAGCGACGGAAAAATGGAGTTTGTCTATTTTCATGAAACCACTCCCGCTGATGCCGCTCCTTGTCGGGCGCCCGTTTGTTTGCCAAGCGAAGAGATTGTTTCATCATCCGTCTGCCGACGAATTCCTCGCCATGACACTGACCGGCAGGAACGCTGGCCCTACCAATCCCCAGCCCCTAATCCTAAAACCTTCTCTGCGTCCTTTGCGTCTTTGCGGTGAATTTTTACTGCACCAGCACCTGCCACAGCCCCACCAGCATCAGGTTGGCGAAGGCGAAGGGCATGAAAATCTTCCAGCAGACGTGCATGAGCTGATCCACGCGCAGGCGCGGCAGGGTCCAGCGCAGCCACATCTGGATGAACACCAGGAACATGGCCTTGCCCACGAACCAGATCGGGCCGGGGATGAAATCCAGCGCGGGAAGGAGCGGCTGCCAGCCGCCCAGGAACACCGTGGCGGCGATGGCCGAGACGATGAACATGTTGCCGTATTCCGCCAGGAAGAACATGGCGAAACGCATGCCGCTGTATTCGGTGAAGTAGCCGGCCACCAGTTCCGAATCGGCTTCGGGGATGTCGAAGGGGGTGCGGTTGACTTCCGCCAGGGAAGCCCAGAAGTAAATCACGAAGGCGATCAGCGAAAAGGGGGCGCTGCGGAACACGAACCAGTGCCAGAACCCTCCTTCCTGGGCTGCCACAATTTCCTGCATGGACAGCGACCCGGTCATGATCACCGGGATCAACAGCGACAGCGCCACGGGGATTTCGTAGCTGACCATCTGGGCGGCCGAGCGCATGGCGCCGTAGAGCGCCCATTTGTTGTTGGAAGCCCAGCCGGCCATCAGGATGCCGATGACCACCATCGAGGAGACGGCCACCACATAGAACAGGCCGATGTTCAGGTCGGTGCCGATCAGCCCGGCGCCGAAGGGAATCACGGCAAAGCCGGCCAGGGATCCGGTGAAGACCACATAGGGGGCCAGCTTGAACAGCTTGCGGTCGGCCGCCGCGGGGATGATGTCCTCCTTCAGCAGCAACTTGATGGCGTCGGCCAGAGCCTGAGCCCAGCCGTGCCAGCCGCCCGTCTCCATGGGCCCCAGGCGGTCCTGCATGTGGGCCGACACCTTGCGTTCCCACCAGTTGGCGAAGAGCACGAACAGGAACACGAAACCCACCACGCCCGCCGTGTAGATGACGGAAATCAACAGCGGCAGGTAGGGAGTCAGAGAGGTCGGGATCATCGGTCCACCTCGCCCAGAACGATGTCAATGCTGGCCACGGTGGCCACCACATCGGAAATCAGCAGGCCCTCAGTGAAAGCCGGCAGGGATGATACCACGGTGAAGCATCCCGAACGGGCCTTCACCCGGTAGGGATTCCTGGTGCCGTCGGAGACGATATAGAAGCCCAGTTCGCCCCGCGGCGCTTCGCTGCGGACATAGGCCTCGCCCACGGCCACCTTGTTGAAGTTGCGGGGGATCTTCTCCTTCACGTCGCCTTCGGGCAGGCGCTTGACGGCCTGGCGGATGATCTTCAGCGATTCGGCCATTTCCCGCACGCGGACGATGTAGCGATCCCAGCAGTCGCCGGGCGCGCCCTTCTCGCCGGTGCCGATGGGGACGTCGAAATCGTAGTTCTCGTAGCCGCTGTAAGGCTCATTCTTGCGCAGGTCCCATTTGACTCCGGTGGCCCGCAGGTTGGGGCCGGTGACGCCGTAGGCGACCGCGATTTCCGGAGTCATGACGCCCACGTTGCCCATGCGCTCGACGAAGATCTTGTTGTAGGACAGCAGCTCGTTCAGTTCCACGATCTTGGGATCAAAGTAGTCGCAGAACTGCAGGACCTTGTCGGTCCAGCCGGGGGTGATGTCGTGGGCCAGCCCGCCGATCCAGATATAATTGTACAGCAGCCGCGCGCCGGAAATCTCTTCCAGCAAGTCCAGGATGTGTTCCCGGTGCTGGAACAGCAACAGCAGGGGGGTCCAGGCGCCGATGTCCAGCCCATTGGTGGCCAGGGCGATCAGGTGACTGGCGATGCGGGTCAGCTCGGCGGTAATCACCCGGATAGTTTGCACCCGGTCGTTGACTTCGATGCCCAGCACCTTCTCGGCCGCCAGCACGTAACCAAAGGCCGAATTCATGGCGGCGCAGTAGTCCATGCGGTCGGCGTAGGGGACGATCTGGGGCCAGGAGACCTTCTCGCAAATTTTCTCAAAACTGCGGTGCAGGTAACCGATATGGGGGCGGATCTTGACCACGGCTTCGCCGTCGGTTTCCAGTTCCAGGCGCAGCACGCCGTGAGTGGCGGGGTGCTGTGGCCCCATGTTCAGGATCATGGTCTCGCCAGATGGGGTGGCGCCGGTGCGCTGGACTTCCCAGGCGTTCAACGCGGGCCCCAGGGGGAGATCAACGTCATGATAGTCATTCATTGGTGGGCGAAGGGTTGGTAACAGGGATATCGTGCCACAGGGCCGGAGCCTGGTAGTCCTTGCGCAGAGGATGGCCCTCCCAGTCGTCCGGCAACAGGATGCGGCGCAGGTCGGGATGGCCGGTGAACTGTATGCCGATCAGGTCGTACGCCTCCCGCTCGTGCCAGTCGGCCGTGGGCCAGAGGGGCGACACGGTGGGGATGGCCGGGTCGTCCTTGGGGCAGCGGGTCTTCAGAGTGACCTTGTGGAGGTGCTTGAAGGAGAAGAGATTATAGACCACTTCCAGGCTGTCCGGCCGGTCCAGGCCCGACAGGCACATGAGGCTGTCGAAGGCCAGGTCGGGGTCGTCGCGGAGCAGCCGTGCCGCCTGCGGCAGGATCTCCCGGGGGACTTCCAGGTGGGGGTCGGGAGTGGTGGGCTTGAGTTCCACCGCCAGGTTATATTCCGCCAGCCGGCGGGCGAGATCTTCAACGTTCATGGGGAAATCCGAAAGTAGCGCGTTTGCAGGGATTTCAACAAGCGATCCAGCTGCTCATCACTCAAGTTTTTCAACGCTTCGGTCAACAGGTCTTGTTTGGTTAATTCCAGCGTTTTTATGGTTTCGCTCCACACACGCCCCAGTTCGCGCTTGTGCTCCGGGTAGCGTTCCGCCAAGCCCAGTAGAGCGGTTTTGTCCATGCGGCGGGAACTGCGAAGCGATTGCATCAACTCATCCTTCAGGTCGGTCGAGAGGCCACTGTTTTGGATCAATCGCGTGACCCGTTCCAGAAGATCCGGGCTACGGCGAACTTGCGCCGTGACGTTATTCCACCAGTAGCGCCGCCAGGGATGATCCTCTGGCATGGAATAGAAAGGAGGCAATTCATTTACGCTTTTATAATTCCACACACACCATCCGATCCCGGCCTGCTCCAGGTAAGGGATGGTCTCAGTATCGTCGAAAGAACCCATAATCAAGGGCACTTTCAGCCGGTCCCTCACATTCTTGATGCGGTCCAGATAGGCTTCGATATTTGGTATGGAATACTGGAAGAAATGCGGGCACAGGGCGATATTGCCGCGCACGGTCTCGCGATCAAAGTCCTGGAACTCCGTCGAATAGGTATACCCGTCCAGCGCGATGACATGGGTAAGGCCGCCGGCTTCGGCCTGGCGGATGACCGCAATCACTTCCCGGTACAGCCTCAGCAAACGGTCGGTGCTGGTGGGGACGGGCTCATTCAACACTTCGTAGATCAGCCACGGATTATCCCGGTAGCGGGTGGCCAATATTTCCCAGGCCTGTAGATACTGCCGGCGATATTCGTCGCTGGTCCACAACCGCGCCTCGCCGTCGCTGTCGGACTGATAATCCGGGTTCTGACCGCCCGGCGCGCACTGCATGTTGAGTAACAAGTACAGCTCATTTTCACCGGCCCACCGGATCGCCTGATCCAGTAGAGTCTCTGTGCCGGCCTGGACATAACGGTGATGAAAGGGGATACACACGGTGTTATAGCCCATGTCCTTAACCCGGCGAAAATCATCTTCCTGGATCAGATTTTCGGTAATCCCCTGGAAAAAGCGATCCACCAGCTCGGCTCCCATTTGAGCCGTCCATTCGCGGCGGACGATGTGCTCGGAAACATTCGGAAATTCCAGTACACCACCCTCCCAATACAACCACCCGCCGAAGTTGGGACCGCGCAGCAACACCGTCTCGCCTTTGGCGTTGACGATGTCTGTCCCCTCGACTCGCAGTGCCTGCGGCGGGACCTTGTCCGTCCCGGAAGGCTGGGGGAGATTCCCGGGGCGCTCAAAAGCCGGCAGCGGCCGGCAAAGCAGCAGGGCGGCAAAAACCACCGGCAGCATGAGGTTCCACCGCTTCGCGGTCATGAGATTCATAGCAATCTCTGATTCTCTTTGGCGCAGTTTATATGGGGCAAAGGAATGCAAAATAAGATCAGCGAGAATCCCTGGCGGCGGGCAACGGATTCGCCTCTTTCGCCATCGTCTCTTTCTTGATCTTCTCCTGCAACTGCAGGAAAGCGTCCAGCAGCGCTTCGGGGCGGGGGGGGCAGCCGGGCACGTACACGTCCACCGGGATGATCTGGTCCACTCCCTTCAGGACGTGGTAGCCGTGCTCCCAGTAGGGCCCGCCGGAATTGGCGCAGGACCCCATGGCGATGACGTAGCGGGGTTCCGGCATCTGGTTGTAAAGCCGCCGCACCCGCTCGGCCATCTTGATGCTGACCGTGCCGGCCACGATCATGCAGTCGGCCTGGCGGGGAGTGGGGCGCATGAAGATACCGAAGCGGTCCAGGTCGAACCGCGAGGCGGCCGTGGCCATCATTTCGATGGCGCAGCAGGCCAGTCCGAAGGTCACCGGCCAGATACTGCTGGCCCGGCCCCAGTTGAACAGCTTGTCCAAAGACGTGATCAGGATGTTAGGCCCATAACGGCCTTCCAGGAGACTCATGGTCTATTCCTGTTGGATAGGTGTTTGACAGTCGGTGAGGATCGGGGCTCTCACTGCGGGGGGGCCGGAGGCACCTCAATCCGCCCGCCGGACAGGGGCATGGCGGCGGCGGCGGGACGGGCGCCGGTGGACACCGCGTCGGCGGGACGAGGCGCCCGGATCGTCTGGTGCGGCTTGATCCATTCCAGGTCGCCTTTGACCCAGACGTAGGCCAGCCCCACGGCCAGGATGGCGATGAACACCGCCATCTCGATCCAGGCGAACAGGCCGAGCGAAGTCAGGTTGACGCCCCAGGGGAAGAGGAACAGGACTTCCACGTCGAACACTACGAAAATCAGGGCGATGACGTAGAAGCGCGTGTTGAAGCGGATCCAGGAGGAACCGACCGGTTGTTCCCCGCATTCGTAGGTGGACAGCTTCACCGGATCCGGCTTGCGCGGCGCCAAAATGCGGGCCACCAGCAGGGAAGCGAAGACCACCACCACCGAAGCGGCAAGGAAAAGGAAGATAGGTACGAAGTTCATCGTTTGGCCTTTCACAATCCGTATAATTTACAAATTTTTCCCATCCTTGTCAACCTAAAACACGGCTTTCCTCGTTGCTTAGTTGTTAAAAATGTAACTTTTACCACCAGGGAAAAGTTTCGTATCTCTTGTGAAACCGGAGACCTGAAGATGTACTTCACCCAAGACATGGTCCAGCAGGCCGAAGAACGGTACGGTACGCCGGAGATTATCACCCTGAATTACGCCATTCCCCGGCCCGAATACGAGTTCCTGCGCGCCACCCAGAAACACCGCCGGTCGCACGATGTGACCCTGTACCTGTATCATGAAGGGCAGTTGGCGGTGATGCGGAAACCGGTCTACCCGGAAGGGGCGTTCCGCCCTCCGTCGGGTGGGCTGAAGCCGGGGGAAAGCGTGGAAGAGGCGACCGCGCGGGAGGCCACCGAAGAGCTGGGCGTGCCGCTGTTGCTGGACCGCTACCTGGTGCGGGTGCGGGTCAATTTTATCTGCGGTGCGGAAGCGGTCTTCTGGACCTCCCACGTGTTCCGCGCCGCCTTGCGCGAACCCGGTCTGCCCTCCTTGGAGCCGCAGGATCACGAGGAGATCGCCGAGGCGCGCTGGGTTACGGAGGAAGAATTCTTCGGGCCGGTGCGGCAGGCGCTGCTGAGGATGGGGTCCATGGGGATTCTCTACCGCGCCCACCTCCACGACTACGTGTGGCGGCGTTTCGGGTGGGGGTGACACGATGCGTTGGCGCTGAGTGAAAAAACAAAGCCCCGGTTCGCAAAGGAACCGGGGCTGGGATTGTCTCCGCCGGGGGTTCCCTCGCGGGAACTCAGGCCCGGAAATCCGGGTGCAGGTGACCCCGGCGGCATCAGCGGAGGCAGCGCCGATTTTAGACATTTTGGCAGGGGCATCAACCCTGACGGCTTCAGGTGCGACCGGGGCTTGCCGGCCCAGTTCATCCCTCCCATTCCATCCGCCGCGTCACGCTACTTGAGTCCCCCCTCTGATCGCGGCGTCGCATTACCTCCGGCAAGCCGGTCGCACTCATGAATATAGCAAATCCAGGGCCAGAAAATCCCACCCTCATCGTGTTCCGTCATATTCAGCATTATTAATAATTTATAAGCATGCAGCCGACCCGTGCCGTCGCCCGGCTGCCGGGTTTTTTGACAGCTCTCCGGTCCGCCGGCGGCATTTGTGCGGAATCTCCCCTGTCGAAAAAATGACGGGTGTCAAACGGCGCAACAGGGAGGCGTCGAAGAACGCCTCATGATGGACGGATGTCCCCCAGGTGAGGCAGCACAGGAGGAAAATCCCACTTCCCGCCCACATTTTCCTTGACATCGTGGCAAAGTTTTGTTATTTTACCTACAGAAGGACAGTAATCACGTACCCGGCAGATGGGCACGACAACGGCGCCAAACTGGAAAGGGAGCGGCATGAGGAAAACGACACTGCTGCTGATCGCGATGGGGATCGCACTGGGGCTGGCCCCCAATGGATGGTGTTCCTGGATAGCGGTGCAGGCAGGGGACGAGCCGCGACTGCGGGTGGAAGAGGCGGACGAGACAGGTTTCCGGTTGAACCTGGAATTCCCCGGATTGGAGGCCGTGCCGGAACGGATCGGCCAAGACGAGTACCAGCGCCTGGACTTTGCCGGTGCGGGTCAGTGGGGGCAGCCGGGCGGGCCGGAAATCCCGGTCCTGCGCCGGCTGGCGCTGCTGCCGGAACGTTCCGGCTGGCAGTGGCGGGTGGTGGACCAGGAATTCGTGGAACTGTCCGGCTACCGTCCGGCGCCGTTGAAAGAAGAGGATCAGGAGTCGTCTCAGGGCCCGGTGAGCTTCGCCGCGGAGGCGGCCCCCGACCTGTACGCCCAGGACGTCTGGCTGCCGGGAGATCCCATCTCCCTGGAAACGCCGGCCATTATGCGCGACTGGCGCGTCGGACGGGTGGAAATCCGCCCGGTGCAGTATAATCCCGCCCGGGGGACCCTGCGAATCTACCGCCGCCTGACCGTGGAGATCACCTTCGCCGGGGACGGCGAAAACCCCCTGCTGAACCCCCGGACGAAGAAATCCCGGCCCTTCGCCGAAATGGTCATGCGCCAGGTGCTGAATCCCCGTCCGCTGCTGGATTCCGACCTGGTCCTGGGCGGTTACCTGTTCATCGCGCCCAACAATGCGACCTACCTGACCACCCTGCAGCGCTACCTGGTCACCTGGAAGCGGGAAAAGGGGTTCCCCTGCACGGTGGTCACGCTGGCCCAGACCGGCGCCTCGACCACCCTGATCAAGGCCTTCATTGACAGCATCTATGCCCACGCCGAGACGCCGCCGGATTACCTGGTCATGGTAGGGGACATGGATCCCCCCTTCAGCATGCCGTGCTACTACTGGTCGAACACCACCGATGAGCAGTGCGGCAGCGATCTGCCCTACACCCTGCTGGAAGGCAGCGACTACTTCCCGGACATGCTGGCCGGCCGCCTGTCGGTGGATACCGATACGGAACTGGCCGTGATCTGCAACAAGATCCGGGAATACGAACGCAATCCCTTCTTCTCCGATTCCACCTGGTTCCAGAAGGGAATCGTGGTATACGCCACCTCTACCTCCTCCTGCGCCTGGACCAAGGCCCGCTGCCGCGATCTCATGCTGCAACACGGGTTTACCACGGTGCACAACGCCCCTTCCTACACGTCCGTTACCCAGATCAGTAACTGGATCAACGAAGGCTTGGGCTTCGTCAATTACCGGGGCTTCGGATACTACAACAGTTGGTCGCCGCCCAGTTTCAGCAATACCAGCATCAACAATCTACTGAACGGATTCAAGCTGCCGGTGGTGACTTCCATCGTGTGCGGAGGGGGCTGTTTCAACGTGTCCTCCTCGGATCCCTGCTTTGGGGAAGCCTGGATCCGCTACGGAACCGTTTCCACTCCCAAAGGGGGGGTCAGCTTCGTGGGGCCGTCCTCGCTGTACACTCATACCAAGTGGAACAACTGCATTGACGGCGGCATCTACCAGGGAATCTTCGAGGAAGGTATCGGAATTCTGGGCGAGGCGCTGCTGCGGGGCAAAATGGAGCTGTACTACGGCATGCCCAACCACATCTCCGGCGGCAGCGGGACTACCAACTCGGTGCAGTGCTACTTCCACATCTACAACATCCTGGGCGACCCCGGCCTGGCCATGTGGACCGCCAAACCGGCCAACCTGAATGTGACCTGTCCGTCCTCCCTGCCGCTGGGCGTCAACGCCTTCCCGGTCACGGTGACCCGGAGCGGCGGCGCGCCGGTGGAAGAGGCCCAGGTTTGCGTGTTCGATTCCGCCTCCAATTACCAGGTGACCGGCTGCACCGACGCCTCAGGCCAGGTGTTGCTGAACCTGGCCTCCGCCCCGGCCGGCGGCAACTACAAGGTGACCGTCACCGGCCAGAACCTGCGCACCAAACAGCTCCCCCTGTCCATCGGCGCCCAAGCGGTGGCCCTGGGGATCTTCAGCTTCACGGTGGACGACGACATGACGGGCGAATCGTCGGGCGACGGCGACGGCGTCTGCAATCCCGGGGAAACCATTGAGCTGGGCGTGGTGCTGCGCAACTACGGGTCCAGCCAGACGGCCACCGGCGTCAGCGGGACGGCCAGCGAGAATGATCCCTACGTGACCCTCACCCAGAGCGCGCTCACCGGCCCTAACGCCGCTCCGGGCGTCAATTCGCCCTTGGGCGACGACTTCAACCTGGTGTTCTCCCCGGAAGCGCCCCACGGGCACGTAGCGCAGATCATCCTGGCGGCCGCTTGCGGACAGGGGAGCTGGAACAATGTCATCAACCTGCCGGTGACCGCGCCCCTGGCCGAAGCGATCCGTTGTTCGGTGTCGGCAGCGGGCGGCGTTCTGCCTCCCGGGCAGAGCGCGGCGGTGACGGTGCAACTGCTGAATTCCGGGGGCGACGCGCTGACCAACCCGGTCGGCGAGCTGTCCTCTCCCAACCCGCTGTTGATGGTGACCGATGGCGGCGGCAGTTGGAGTTCGCTGGCGTCGGGATCCGCGGCCTACAACAGCGGCAACACCTTCACCTTGGAGGCCCAGGCCAACTGCCCGCCCGGAACGATCGTTACCCTGCAACTGATCGTCACCGCGGGGAGCTACGCCGACACCCTGGCGGTGCCCTTCACCGTAGGGCAGGTGGCGGCCACCGACCCCGCCGGCCCGGACGCCTACGGTTACCGTTGCTTCGATTCCCGCGACCTGATTTACGCCCAAATCCCCGTCTACAGTTGGATCGAAGCCTCCACCCAGCCCGGCCAGGTGACCCTGAACCTGCCCGACTACTACGAGGAAAACGACAAAATCGTCAGCTATAACCTGCCCTTCACCTTCCGCTACTACGGGCAGGATTACACCCAGATGGTGATCTGTTCCAACGGCTGGATCTCCATGGGGACCAGCGCCATAACCTACCAGTACCAGAACGCCCGCAACTGGAACATTCCCGGAGCCCTGGGGCCCAACGCCATGATCGCCCCCTTCTGGGACGATCTGACCAACTCCGGCGGATCGGTCAATTACTGGTACAACGCCGCCGAACATTTTTGCGTGGTGGAATGGAAGCAGCACCGCGCCTTCAGCGGGTACGGTTACAACACCTTCGAGGTCATTCTCTACGATCCCGCCTACTATCCCACGCCCACCGGCGACGGGGAGATCGTCTTCCAGTACCTGGACTTCAACAACACCGACGCCAGTGAAAACTACTGTACCGTCGGCATCGAGAATCACGAGCAGTCCGACGGGGTCAAGGTGACCTACGCCAACATATACACTCCCGGTTCGGCCACCCTGGTGGACGGCGTGGCGCTGAAGTTCACCACGGCCATGCAGTACAATCCCGGAACGCCCGGCATGGAAATCACCCTGACTCCCATCGGCGCGCCCATCCAGATCCCCGCCGGGGGCGGGACCTTCAGCTTCAACGCCCAACTGCAGAACACCGGCGGCCAGGCCGAAACCTTCGATGCCTGGATTATGCAGCGGCTGCCGTCGGGCATGTGGCAGGGGCCCATGCTGGGGCCGCTGGATCTGACCCTGCCGGCCGGCGGCAACGTCACCCGTAGCCGTTTCCAGAACGTGCCGGGAACGGCTCCCGCGGGCACATACCAGTACTACGGATACGTGGGGACCTATTCCAATTTCAAGTGGGACAGCTCCGGATTCACCTACGTGAAGCTCGCCACCGGGCTGGGAGGCGATATCGGGGACTGGGCCAACTGGGGGGAGAGCTTCGCGCCCTATCTCACCGCGGACGCCACCCCGGAATTGCCGCGGGACTATGCGCTGCACGGGGCTCGCCCCAATCCCTTCAATCCGGAAACGGCCATCGGCTACCGGCTCCCGGCTTCCGGCCACGTCAGCCTGCGGGTCTACGATACGGCCGGCCGGGAAGTCGGAACCCTGGTGAATGGCTGGAGAGACGCCGGCGTGCACGAGGTGACCTTCGACGGGACGGGGTGGCCGTCGGGAGTGTACCTGGTGCGGATGGAGGCGGGGGACTTCACCCAGACGCAGAAGCTCATTCTGCTGAAGTAGGGGGATGGGGTATAGGGTATGGAACGGGCGATCCCTGCCGGGGTCGCCCCTTTTTGTTATGGGAGATAGGAGATGGAAGATACAAAGATGGAAGAGGGAGGTGGGATAGGCATTCCTGCCTGTCGGTAGGGGATGGGTGTAGGGGCGATGCATCTGCCCTCGGGAGGCCTCTGTCCCTCCCCAAACCCCCATTCTCCCCCGAAGGTAGCACCATCCAACCCGTCGAGCAGATGCTTCGCCCCAAAACGTCACGGCAGTCATCCTTCCAGGACGAATCATTTGCTCACCCCCGAAGGCTGGAATCCGGATAGGAAAAACTCTTTCCAGAACCGGTATAGCAGATTACGCAGATTATTGTTCGACCCTTTCAGGGTCGTGAAATGCAGAGGGACTGCGTTAACCCCGGGTTTCACCCGGGGCTACTGTTGTGCGATCCCTGCGGGGTCGACCTCCTTACGTCCTTTTGGACTGAAGCAGAGTAGCCCGGAAATTCATTTCCGGGCGGGCTTGGGAGGTGACAACCCTAACCAAAAGGGGCGAGCCACTACCGTAGCTCGCCCCCAATTATCCCCATCCGCCGAAGGCGGATTATTTGTCATTTGTCATTGGTCATTACCGCATCGCCGCGGCCACCCAGCCGGCCAGGGGACCCCACCACACGCCCAGCACCAGGGTGGGGATCAGGAAGGCGAAGGTCAGCACGCCCAAGCCTGCGGTCATGGGGATGACCTTGGCCTCTTCCGGCTCGTAGATGAACATGTCGCGGATGACGCGCACGTAGTACACCAGACTGATCACGCTGTTGGCCACGCCGATCAGGGCCAGGGCCCACATGTTCTCCTTCACCAGGGCACTGAACAGGTAGAACTTGCCAATGAACCCGGCCAGCGGGGGCAGGCCCACCAGGGAGAACAGGAACACTGCCAGGGCCAAGGCCATCGCCGGCGAAGTCCGTCCCAGGCCCTTGATGTGGCTGGTGTCTTCCCCGCCCAGCTTGCGCCCGGCGGCGTCCACCACCAGGAAGGCGCCCAGGTTCATGAACAGGTAAACCACCAGGTAGAAGAGCACCGCCTGGTAGGCTTCGAAGGTGCCCGCGGCGAAGCCCATGAGGATGTACCCGGCGTGGGCGATGGAGCTGTAGGCCAGCAGGCGCTTCAGGTTGGTCTGGTGCAGGGCGCCCAGGTTGCCGAAGGTCATGGTCAGGGCCGAGGCCACGGTGAACAGGAAGCGGGCGTCCACCCCGGCCACCACGGCGGGGGCGGCGAACACGTCCATCATGCGGAACAGGGCGGCGAACCCGGCCGCCTTGGGCGCCACCGAGAAGAAGGCGGTGATGGCCGTCGGCGACCCTTCATACACGTCCGGCGCCCAGAAGTGGAAGGGCACCATGGCGATCTTGTAGCCCAGCCCCGCCAGCACCAGCCCCACGGCGATCAGGTAGATGGTCGGCGAACCGGCGGACCCGGCGAACGCCGCCGCCAGCCCGGGAATGGAGGTGGTCCCGCCCAACCCATACAGCAGGGAGAAGCCGTAGAGCATGATCCCGGTGGAGACCGCGCCGTAGAGCACATACTTCAGGGAAGCTTCGGCGGACCGCGGGTCGCGGCGATTGTACCCGGCCAGGATGTAGCTGGGGATGGAAACCAGTTCGATGGCCACAAACAGGGTGACCAAGTCGTTGGCGCCGCCCAGCAGGAACATCCCCAGCACGCTCGATATCAGCAGCAGGTAGGGTTCGCCTTCCTTGCGGAAGGTGAACAGGGAGATGCCGATGGCCAGCATCGTGGCCAGGGCGAAGAAGACCCGGAAGAAGACGGCCACCCCGTCGTCCACCAGGGAGCCGAACAGGTAGCTGCCGGCCTGGTTGCCGCTGGTCAGGGCCACCACGATCAGCAGGCCCAGGAGCGCCATCCCGCCCCAGCCGATGCCCCGGGCGGAGGCGCGGCCGCGCACCAGTTCGGCGATGATCAGCACCAGCAGCCCGGCCGTCAGCAGGATCTCGGGAAGGAAGGCGGAGAGGTTAAGATCGGATAGGTTTACCATGGCGATTTCGTATTTGATTGGATTTCAAGATTTACGCGTTTGCTACGATTACCAGATTTGTTGGTTGTCATTCCAGCGAAAACCCTCAAGGGCCCTTAGCAACTGGAATCCAGAGGCTTTTGCCCTTTGCTGTAATGGATTCCAGATCAAGTCTGGAATGACAAACGCGTAAGTCCTCGTATTTGTGGAATTATAAAATGAACAAGAATGAAGGCAACACGACAGACAGACACTTGTAAGTTACAGGTTAAGCTTGGATTTTTCCGGTTTCCATTGCCCTTGGGCGTAAGGCACCATACGATCAGGAGCGCGTTCCCGGTCCTCGATGATAGCGGCCCGCAAATCCGCGGCCATCTCCGGGTCCAGTTTCACCAGGCGATCGCAGGTGGCCAGGGCCGCTTCCTTGTCCCCAGTATCGGCATAAGCAAGACTCATCGCCTCGTACGCGTCCAGATTCTCCGGATCCAGTTCCAGGGAACGATTTAACGATTCCACCGCCTCCGCGAACCGGCCACTCTGCGCCTGGGCGATGCCCAGGTTGTACCAGGCATTGGCGAATTCCGGGTCAATGCGGAGCGCCTGGTGGCCGGCTTCGATGGCTTCCTCGTGCCGCCCTGCCTGGCTTAAAATGGAGCACAGGTTGCGCCACGCCCCGGCGTGCCGGGGCTCCATTTCAAGGGCCGCGCGGAGAGTCGCTTCGGCGGCCTGAAGATCACCGCTATAACCCTGCAGGACGCCCAGCAGGCGGAACGCCGGCACATACTCATCCTCAAATTCCAGGGCATCAATCGCCTTCTGAGCCAATCTCAGGGCTTCAGGATGGTCCCCCTGCCAGAACTTGATTTCCCCCAGGGTGGTGAGCGCTTCGGGGAAATCCGGGTGTTTCTCCAAAGCGCGATTCAGCGTCTCCACGGCTTTTTCGGTATTACCCTGCTCCCGGTGTACCAGGCTCAGGTTGTACCAGGCGCTTTCATTCTCCGGCTCCTTCTTCAGAATATCCTGGAATGTATCATTGGCCTCCTGAAGCTGACCGGCCTGAAAGAAGGTAGCGCCCAAATCCATGTGGGCCAATACATCGTCCGGGTCCAGGTCCAGGGCACGGCGGTAACTCTGTACAGCCAGATCATAGTACTTCATGCTGAAGGCGGAAAGGCCCTTGGAATACCACTCGCGAGAATTCTGAGACTCCGGATCTACCATTTTTTCCAGTGTGGCGCGCGCCTCTTCATGCATTCCCTGACGGTTATAAACCCAGGCAATGTTGTTCCAGGTCAATCCATGATGGGAATCCAGGCCCAGGACCTGCTCATACGCTTCCAAGGCCTCCGAATAGCGCCCCAAATCGGTCAAGGCATGCCCCAGGTAATGAAATCCCCGCGAATCCTGCGGTTCCTGGCGGAGGTACTCCCGGAATGTTTCTACCGTCTCCTCGCTGTGATCCGCTTCGAATTGTACCAAACCCAGATTAAACCAGCGAAAGGCGGCGGATTCTATGGCGATGGCTCGGCGGTTCATGGCGATAGAATCATCCAGCCGGTCCTGGTTGTAATATGCCAGGGCCAGGGCGTCCAGATCGTTCGCCGCAGGCTGGGGTGATAACGCAATGATTCTCTCCAGCGCTTCGGTCTCCGTTTCGTTATCCTCGATGATCCGGGCGACCTCGGCAATATCCCGGAGAATTGGCACCTCGTCCTGACCGGCGCGGATGGCGGCTTTGCCGGCGAGGACAAATTCCTCGGCTTCCTTGAGTTCCAGGTGGCAAACGGCCTTCTGCAGCCACCCCGGCCCGAAATCGGGGAACTGGTCGGTCAGCTCCTGGAAATACTCCAGGGCCTTCTCATAGTCCTCGGCCGCCACAGCCTTCAGGCCCTTCTTATAGAGGGCGTCGCGGTACAATTTGCCTTGCATGAATACTAACTCAAAATGAATTGATTTGTGGTCGAGTAACGGCCGTTCAGCTTTCTTCCCCGTCTTCCCCCGCCGAAATCACCACGCGCAACGCTTCGGCCAGGCCGGGATCCAGGTCAGACAGGATTTCGATCTGCCGTTGGGCGGCGTCGGCGTCCCCCTGGACGGCGAAAGCCACGCCCAGCGCGTAGTGGGAATCGGCCTTTTCCGGCTCCAGTTGCAGCGACCGCTGCAACGCGGCCAGCGCCTCCGGATTGCGCTCGGCGTAGAGGCAGGCCCAGCCCAAGCGGCGGTACGTCTCGGCGTCGTCGGGGTGCTGCTGCACCACCTGTTCGTAGGCCGCGACCGCCTCGGGGAACTGCTTCATGGCGGTGTAGGTGGTCCCCAGGTTGAACCACGCGTCGGCGTCTCCCGGTTTCAGGGCCAGGGCCTGTTTCAGCGCCGCCACCGACTCGAGGTAGCGCTCCATCTCGTAGTACAGCGATCCCAGGTTGACGAAGACTTCGGGGATGGCCTCGGGGCTGTGTTGAATGCCCTGTTCCAACGCTTCGGCGGCGCGGGCATAATCTTCCAGCTGGTTGTAGACTTCCGCCAGCAGGAAGAAGAAGACCGCGTCGTCGGCGCCCAGTTCGATGGCCTTCTCCAGCGCCTCGGCCGATTCGCCGTAGCGTTCCAGGGCCAGCAGGCAGACGCCGGCCTGGAGACGGGCGTTCAGGTGGGCGGGATCCCGGGCCATCACCAATTGAAAATTGGCCAACGCTTGGTCGAACTTGCCCGCTTCGATGAACTCCATGCCCTCCCGGTACAGGGCGTCATGGGAGGATGAATCCGGCATATTTCCGTTATCTCGGTAAATTCAATGGCTGTTGGGGTTTAGGCGGTATCCGCTGGGGACTGATCTGCACCAGGTCCGCCCGCCAGATTCCCATCTGCTCGAAGATGGGCTTTGCTTCCTGGCGCAGCTTGTACCATCCCAGCGGCTCTCCGTGGGCCTCGAAGTCTATGCGCTCGGCCGATCCCACGTTGTTCGCCACATACTCGAACGAGGGGCAGGACTTGAAAGCTTCCGGGAAGAACGCCATGCAGGCGTCCAGCAGCATGTCGGGATGGTCGGGGCTTTCGGGGATGATGACTCTCACCTGGCCCATGGGCTGGATCCTGTGGTTGAAATAATGCGGCTCCAGCCACTGACGGTGGGCATCGCTTACCAGGATCTGAAGCAGAATGGGATTTATCCCATCCGCCCCCATGAACCCGCCTTCCCCTCCGATGCAGTAAATTCGCGAAAAACCTGCCATGGTCGAATTCTCCGGTGAGGTATCCACGTAACCAAGTACCTGCGTGATTGCGTCAATTTGCCCGCCGCCAATTATATCCACCCCATGGCGAACGCCAGGGTGATAAGGATCCCCATCAGGCTTTCCCCGGCGATCAGGCCGGAAGCCACCGGGATGGTGTACTGTTCGGCGATCCGGGGGCGGCGCTTTTCCAGGATCAGGGCGATCAGCCCGCCCAGGGCCATGTTCAGAGCGTACCAGAAATGGAAGGTCCAGGCCAGGCCCAGGCCCATGGCCGACGGGATGTACTTGCGCTGCTTGGGGAAGAGACGCTCCAGGATGGGGATGGCCAGCCCCACCAGCCCGCCGACCACCAGCGCGCCCCGCTGGATGGGATGCAGCGAAGCCAGGCCGTTGGACAGCAGCAGCGCCACCGACGACCACACCTGGGCCGCCGGCGCGGGAAATTCGTCCGACCCCAGTACGCTGGCGTCGGGTACGATCAGGTAGAAGGCCGGCACCACCACTGCCGTCCCGGCGAAGATCCCGGCGAACTGGGCCAGGAACTGCAGGCGCGGCCGGGCCCCCAGCACGTAGCCGCTCTTCAGGTCAATCAGCAGGTCGCTGGAGGAATCCGCCACCCCCGCGGTGACGCAGGCGGTCATCAGGTTGGTGGTGATCTGCCGGGGAGCGATGGCGCCGTACATGAGCTGGGTGATCTTGCCCATGGCCCCCACCGGCGTGGTATCGGTTTCGCCGCAGGCCCGGCAGGCCACCAAGGCCAGGAAGAAGGACATGAATACCGCTAGCAGCCCCATCCACCAGGGGACGCCGAAGAAGGTGGTGATCAGGTAGACGATGCCGATGGTGCCCACGGTCATGCCCAGGGCGAACCAGGATCCCGGCACTTCGATGGCATCCATCTTTTCGGCGATGGGGTCACGCTCGACTTTGCGCCGGGAAAAGATGGCGGTCAATCCGGAAAAGGCGCGCAGCACCGTGCGCCACTGCAGGGCGAAGGCCAGCAGTCCGGAAGTCACCATGCAGGCGGCGCCGCCCCACAGGCACCAGGAGACCATCTCCCGGTATTCCAGGGTCTCGATCAGCCCTTGCCCCGCCACCCAGGGAATGAACACGCCCCAGGCCAGGATTCCGCCCAGGAGGATGGACCAGGCGGTGCGCCACCCCATGATGGCGCCCGCCGCGACCATGATCAGGCTGGCGTCGAAGGCGATGGTGTACTGCGCCAGGCGCTGGCCCATCAGGGCGAAATGCGCGGGGATCCAACCCGCGGCGTCGCGCAGAACGGCGATGACGGTGCCCAGCCCCGCGGCTCCGAACAGCGCCTGCGCCGAACGCCTGCCCGCTTCCGGCGAGGCGACTGCTTCACCGGGGGGAAGATCGGGCCGGCCCCCTATGCCGTGCAGGCTGCGCAGGGTTTCGGCGGCGGCGATGCCGGACGGAAACGGCAGCCGCTCAATGTTGATCATCTGCCGCTTCATGGGGATGGCCATGGACACCCCCAGCACCGCCAGGAAGAAGATCCAGGCAGTCAGCAGTCCGTAGGGCAGGTGATGGCCGTTGATCAGCATGTAGGCGGCGATGGCCGACACGATGGTTCCGCCGGTGGAGTAGCCCGCGGCCGACGCCGTGGACTGCATGGCGTTGTTTTCCAGGATGGTGAAATCGGTGCGGAAGATCGCGGGAGCCACCTTGCGCAGGGTCTTCCAGATGGTGAAGGAGAGGATGCAGGCGGTGATGGCCACGCCCAACCCCCAGCCGGTCTTCAGGCCGATGTAGAGGTTGGACAGGGACATGAATGCGCCCAGGAGCGACCCCATGATCACCGCGCGCCAGGTGAGCTGAACCATGGAATCGCCCCGGCCGGTGTACACGTTTTCGAACCACTCCCGCTCGAGCTCTTCGGGCGTACGGGGCCGGTTTGGACCGGACTTATCTTCCGTTTTGGGTACTGCCAAGATTTGCCTGCCGGTGCTTGCCGATGTTAAGATTAAATCTTTTCAATATAAGAAAAGTTTCTCAGGGAAGTCAATTGGAAATTGAGGTGGATGTTGTAAAGCACAACGCGAGCGAACCGCCGGCGGTCGCGAGAGACGATAACGGCGACGGGCGGCTGGCCGGCCGCCCGTCGGGATGAGGCGTAAAGAATGCTTCAGGCTGCCTCCACCTTGCGGACCTCCGCGGCGCGGCGGGTCTTCAGGTAGTAGGCGATCATGCCCAGGGTGGAGATCAGGCCGATGGCGCCCAGGATTACCCACACCATCCAGGGATCGTGCATCTCCCAGAGCATGCGAGTGGCGTCGTCCACGGTGCCGCCCTGGCCGTCATTCATCAGTTTGGCCACGGTCTCCATGATGCGCTCCTGCGGAATTTGCTGCACGTCCGCCGGGTTCAAACCAATGGTACGCACCAGGTATTCGCGGGCGAAGTTCAGCTTGGATCCCAGGTTCTCGTAGAGCGGCCCGGAAATGGCGTTGCCCAGCCCCCAGCCCACCGCGAAGGGAATGTTGGAATAGCCCATGTACAGCGCCTTCTTGTCGGGAGGCGCAGTCAGGCCGATGTATTCGCTGAACTTGGGGCTGCACATCATCTCGCCGATGGCGAAAATGAAGATGGCCATCGCCACAATCCACCCGGTCATGCTGATGCCTGCGCCCACGAACGCCGCCACCGACACGATCATGCCTCCGATCAGGGCCACCATGGGATGGAACTTGCCGGTAGCCCAGGCCACCACCAGCATCAGGGCGATGATGGCGAAGCTGTCAATATTGATCAGCATTTCCGGCTTGACCATGCCGTTGTCCAGCAACCAATCCTTGCTGATGGAGCCGAAGAAGGGGGCGATGTCGCGGGAATTGACCCATTCGTCAATGAAGTTGGGCAGCAGGTCCCAGAGCTGCATGAACATGAACCAGAAACCGCTGAAGATGCCCAGGAAGACCAGGAAGTTCTTGTCCTTCAGCGTGGTGATGGTGTTCATGAAGGTCTCGCCCACGGTGCGGCGCTTGAAATTGGGGACGGGATCGGGTTCGCGGTAGAAGAACAGGGTGGGGATGAAATTGAAGGCGGTCACCCCGGCGGCGCAGATGAAGACCAGCTTGAAGTTGGTTTCCCCGCGCAGGATGGCGGCGAGCATGGGCGCCAGGAAGCCGCCCACGTTGACGGCCCAGTAGAAGATGCCCCAGGCAATGGAGCTGTTCTCGTCGGTGGAAGCCTTGGCGATGGTCCCCTGCACCGGCGGCTTGAAAATGGCCGTGCCCAGCCCCACCAGGCAGGCGGCCGACAGCGCGCTCCAGAAGCCGGTGGCGAAAGCGAAGGAGAGGTAGCCCAGGATGTTGATGCTGTAAGCCACGTAGAGGCTCTTCTTGTAGCCGTACTGGTCGGTAAAGCCTCCCGAGACCATGGGCACCAGGCATTGCACCAGCGCCCAGATGAAGTAGATCAGACCTTTTTCCGTATAGGTCAGCCCCATGCCGCCTTCGGCGACGGCGTAGACCATGTACAGGGGCAGGATGGCTCGCGTGCCGAAGAAGGCCAGCCGCTCGTTGGCCTCCATCCAGTTGGAATACCAGAAGTTGGGCTTCAGGCCCCGGATCTGCGTCATGACGGGTGTTTTGCCGGCCAAGGTAGGTCCTCCAGGTGAATTCCAGTTGCAGGATACATTGAATATAGCCAAGAATCGCGGAAAATGCACGGGCAAAGTTGGATTTCTCGCGTGAAGGAGGAGCCGTGCGCAGGACTCCCGGACGGCGATTCTCCCTGACTTGGACAATCCGTTTCATTCCGGAAATTCTTTCGTATATCTTTTGTCAGACATCGTCCCTGTTTTCACGAACCGCGATTTATATTCAATGGAGGGGAGGCACCATGAAACCGTGGGGCATCGTGCTATTGGCGGCGCTCAGCGCGGCAAGCGTCAGCGCCGAAACCATCATCCCCGGGGGCAGCGTCTCGGGGACCTGGACGGCGGCGGGGTCGCCGTACATTATCCAGGGGGACGTCACGCTGTCCGCGGGCAGCAGCCTGGTCATCGAGCCGGGGGTGCAGGTGCGCTTCGCCCTGGACACCGGCATCCACATCTATGGTAATCTTACCGCCGACGGCACCCTGCAGCCGGGCGTGGGCGACACCATCTTTTTCACTTCCAATGAAACCGTGCCCCAGGCGGGGGATTGGGACGGCCTGTACCTGCATTCCCAAACCCTGACCCGCCTGGTATTCTGCAATTTGCAATATGGCGATATCATCGGCAACGGCGGCGGTTCCGTCAACGTACTGGAGCTTTCCAATTGCCGTATAGCACTTCCCCTACTGATGTCGGACGCGGATACCATCGCTTTATCGAATTGTGAGGTCACGGAAAACGTCCACATCAACAACACTCACCCGGTGAATTTCGAAGAATGCCATTTCCTGGGATCCATTCTTTCCAATGAAGCCAGTTCTTCATTCTACCTGCAGTCCTGCACCATAGACGGTAATTTCCACCATTACTGCAATGGCCTGGTGGAAATGACGGATTGCCACGTAGCGGGCAATTACGAGACCGTCTTCAACAGCAACGACTGCGATTCCTGGCTGACCAATTGCGTCGTCCAGGGGAATATTACCGATCCCAGCGACATGTGGCTGGTGCACTCGACCGTGCACGGGAATATCACCGCTATCAACCTGGACGATTACCCCACACTGACCATCAGCGACGGCAGCCTGATCTATGGTCTGATCACCCTCGAAGAATACTACACGAACTTCACCGGATCGTACTTTCTTAATGATATTCTGCTGGACGACGTCCGGCAGTTGCTCTTTTCCGGCAACACCATCTTCGGCTCGATGACCGGCGATCTGGATGGGATGATCGGTTCTCTCCAGCTTATGAATAATCTCATGTACGGCGGAGGCGTGGTGATCTCGGGTTATTTCAGCGACTACGGCGGATCCGTGGTCGGCAACGCCATCCTCGACAGTCCCTCCCATGGCCTCCGGTTGACCGATACCGGCTACGGCGTGGGCGGCACCCTGACCATCCGCAACAACACCATCTGCAATGCCGATTCGCACGGCTTGGCCATCGTGGATCAGACTTCCATCTCGCCGGTGATCCTGAACCTCTTCAACAATATCGCGGCGTCCAACGGCGGGTATGGGATATATGTGTCGCCCTGGTCCATCCAGTACTTTAGTTACAGCGACCTTTGGGGTAACGCCGGGGGCGGCTACACCGGCCTCCTGGCCGGGCCCGGAGCCCTGAACCAGGACCCTGATTTCGTGGACCCGCTGCACGGCGACGGCCGCCTGCAGTGGGGCTCACCCTGCATCAACGCCGGCGACCCCAGCGCCGCGTACAACGACCCCGACGGCACCCGGGGCGACATGGGGGCCTTCTACTACGACCACTCCGTTCCGGTGCGCCTGCTGCTGACTCCCTATAGCCAGCCGATTCAGATCCCGGCGGCGGGGGGCGGCTTCGACTATGGCATCCAGACAACCAACCACAGCGGCGTCTCGCAGGCGGTCACCGCGTGGTGCGATGCGATCCTGCCCGGAGGTGGCACTGTCGGCCCCATCCTGGGCTCGGTGAACCTGACTCTGGCCGCGGGCCTGACGGTCAGCCGCCTGCGCACCCAGGCCGTGCCCGGCGGCGCTCCGGAAGGCGTCTACCTGTACCGGGGGTATGCCGTAGCGGGAGGCGACACGTCCCAGGATCAGTTCGCCTTCTTCAAGTCGGGCGCAGCCACGGAGGCGGGAATGAACGGCTGGGTCTGCACCGGCGACCCCTTCCCCAACGATGCGGCCGGATTGGGAGGGCCACGCTTCGTCGTCGCCCGGGACCTCTCGCTTTCGGTTTCCCCCAACCCCTTCAACCCGCGGACGGCTCTGGGCTTCACGCTCCCGGCTCCCGGCCTTGTCGGCCTCCGGGTCTACGACACGGCCGGCCGCGAGGTGGCCACGCTGGTGAATGGGTGGCGCGAGGCCGGGGTGCACGAGGTGACGTTCGACGGGTCGGGGCTGGCTTCCGGGGTGTATTTGGTGAGGATGGAGGCGGGGGAAGTGTCGCAGGTGCAGAAGCTGGTGCTGCTGAAATAAGATCCGAGATACGAGATCCGAGATGCGAGAAACCAGGGCGGCGTCAGCGGTGACGCCGC